>JAIBBN010000011.1 GCA_019694655.1 Leptospirales bacterium | reverse complement strand
GCTGTTGGTAGCGCGGATCGATGTCGCGAATTCGGGGCAGAATCCAGATCTGCAAGAAGTTGAGATCTTCCGTTGCAGAATGATTGAATTCAGAGTGAAGAATGCCGGCGCCAGCGGACATGATTTGAATGTTGCCAGAGCGAAGGACCCCATGGTTTCCGCCGCTATCGTGATGTTCGAGGGCGCCGCGCAGCGGAATGCTAATGATTTCCATATTCCTATGTGGATGCGTGTCAAACCCGGCCCCGCCAATCAAGGAATCATCATTCAGGACGCGTAATTGACCAAATTGTACTCGAGCCGGATTGCGGTACTCGCCAAAGGAAAAGCTGTGTGCAGTGCGCAGCCAGCCAAAATCGAAACTCCCTCTGGAGCGAGCGCGGTGAATCTCCAGCTTGCTGTCCATATTGGTTTTAGAGGCGCGGCCAGTGGAATAGGCAATGCGGAAGCAGGGAATCAATCATCTTTTCTCGGTGGAATTAGCGAAGCCCTGCTGACGTGCTTGCCAAAGCGGGCAATCATCCAGTCGAAGAGCTCATCGCGGCGCACCTCGTTCCCTTTTTCCTCTTGCGTCGGCAGTAGCAGCTGGCCGTCTTTTTCCTGTCCTCGGGGCGTAAGCGAACTCAGACCGACGCCAACCAATCTTTTCGCTCGTTGATCGTCGGCGCAACGCCGCAAGAGCTGTAGCGCGCAGGAGAATACGGTTTCAAAGGTATCGATGGGCTCATCGAAGGTGTGGCTGCGAAGTAGCGTCTCGAAATTGCTGTAGCGCAGCTTGAGATGAATGGTACGCGCTTGCAATCCTTCCTTTCGGAGACGGCGGGTAGCCTGATCAGCGGTGAAGCGCAGCGCCTGCACGACAGTTGCTGGATCAAGTTGATCTGTTACAAATGTAGTCTCTTCGCTTATGGACTTGCGAACTCTGGAACTGTCGACGGCGCGACTGTCCTCGCCCCTGGCCAGGGCTTGCAATCGTGGCGCTTGATTCTTCAGGGCGCAGCGCAGCGCTTCAGGATTTGCGGAGGCCAGTGCGCCAATCGTGTGGATTCCGGCCGCCTGCAACCGTTCCGCTGTACGCGGTCCAACTCCCCACAGCTTTCGAATGGGCAGGGCCGCTAGAAAGGCCGCCTCTTCTCCGGCCGCGCATAGCACAAGGCCGTCCGGTTTCTCGAGGTCAGAGGCGACCTTTGCGACAAACTTGTTGGCCGCTACGCCGACGCTGGCGGTGAGGCCAGTTTCAGAATGGACGGCTTGCTTGATAGCGCGGGCAATAGCGAGTCCCGGTCCCAATGCGACAACGCTGGCGGTGCAATCCAGGAAGGCTTCGTCGATACTCAAGGGTTCGAGTTCTGGCGAGAAGCGTTGCAGGATCTGCATGATTTGTGTTGATAGAGCGACATAGCGATCAAAACGGGGGGGCAAGAATTCTGCCTGCGGGCAGAGCAAATAAGCGCGTGAGATAGGCATTGCTGAATGAATTCCATAGCGGCGAGCTTCGTAGTTCGCGGTAGAGACGACGCCGCGCCCGCGCCCTCCTCTTGGATCGGCGCCGACAACGACGGGCTTTCCGCGAAGAGATGGCTGGTCGAGCTCCTCAATGGAAGCATAAAAGGCGTCCATATCGACATGCAAAATGGTTCGCGCTGGCGACCTGCTGTTAATCCTGGACTGCAAAGCGCTCTTCGCCCGTTGCTTGAAATAGATCAGGTTGATCGCCGCCTGGTTTTCGAAACAAGTCTTCACGCAAGGGCGGCAGAGCTGGCACAAACTGCAAACGGCGGACGCAATGCATGAAGCGCCCGTTTAGCAGCCTGGCAAAATGACCTGTCCCGGTCATGCGAAGTCCCCATCTGGAATCGGTTCGATTTCCATCGCGAGCGCTTTCAATCAGCCGCCAGACCCGATCGCGGCGCTCCGGATAATTCCGAACCAACCATTCATCGAAAATCTCGCGAAGCTCGTGCGGCAGTCGCAGTAGTATCGTTCCAGCGCTCCTGGCGCCAGCCCTCCGTGCAGCGTCCAGGATTCTCTCCAGTTCCTCGTCGTTCAATCCGGGAATGACCGGAGCAACCATGACTCCGACGGGAACAGCCGCAGCAGCCAGGGCAGCAATGCTTTGTAGCCGACGGGCCGGCGAACTGGCGCGCGGCTCCATGCTGCGAACCAGGTCGGCGTCGAGGCTGGTCAAAGAAACGTAGCAATGAACAAGGCCCATATGTCCCAACTTTGAAAGTATGTCCAGGTCGCGGAGTATCAGGGCGCTTTTTGTGATCAGCGTCACCGGGTGCCGGAATTCCAGGCAGAGAGCCAGTATGGAGCGAGTGATTCGCAGGTTCCTTTCGGCCGGTTGATACGGATCAGTGACGCCGGCAATGGCTATGGGCCGCGGTTGATAGCCCTTTCTCGAAAACTCTTTGCCCAGCAGCGCTGCTGCATCCTCTTTGTAGAAGATTCGCGTCTCAAAATCGAGACCGGAGGAAAGTCCCAGATAGGCGTGGTACGGTCTGGCATAGCAATAGACGCAACCATGTTCGCAGCCGCGATAAGGATTGAGCGAGACCTCAAAGGGAATATCTGGCGACTGATTGAGGACGAGTATGGATCGGGCTTGATCCGCCCGGTATTCGGTTGGCGCACGCTCTCCTGTGGCCGCACTTTCCTCCGGCGTCCGATCAATACTTTCAAAGCGACCGGTTGGGTTTCTTCCTGCCGCCCGGCCTCGCCAGCGTTCCATGGTCCAGTCGAACACTATACGCATGGGAGGCAAACAAAAATCGACCGTTTCGGTAAAGCAAGTCCGGAAGTGGAAAGCCTTCAACGGGCACTGCGGATATTCCGAAAGTACTGTAGGCGAAAGTATGATGAATGCGATTCTGATTCGATCCAACCGCTGGCGTTTGCCCCTGCTGTGCATCCTGACCAGCGGGGCTTGCCTGCTGGGGTCAGAAAGCGGGAGCGCAGCAAACGAGGATACCCAGAACCTGACCGGGCCTGAGCCGCGTAGATGGCTCGTTGACGATATTCAGCCTCGCGTAGCCTGGCAGAGTGAAGAGTTAGCAGTGCCGATCATGTTAGCCAGCATCGATCGCGATTCTCCCCCGGCTTACATCTCGCCGCTTGCGCCGGAGGCGGGCGAGCAGGGTTCGCAGGCCAGCGGCGTTGCCTGGGCCGCGGGCTATGCTGCTGCGTCCGTGGCCTTCCGAGCGCGAAGTTTTGACGATGGTTATCTTTGTTCGCCGGCGTTCATTTACAATCGACTGAATGGCGGACGAAATCAGGGGATCGCCTTACTCGATACATTGAACTATTTGAAGCTGGCCGGTTGTTCTGATATGCGCTTCATGGCCTACCGTAACGACGATATCTTGACACAGCCAGGCCTGGCTGCGCTTGAGGATGGCTTGCGCCGCAGGATTCGCGGTTTTGCGCGGATCGAAATTGGCGACCCTGAACAGGTGCGCGGTCATTTGCTCCAGGGACGATTGGTCATGGCGCTGCTGCGCGTTACAGAGAACTTCTTTAAATTGAAAGAGCCATCCTGGGATGGTCCGGTGGGCAATCATTGGGCGGAGCAAGCGGTAGCCGTCATTGGATTTGAGCAGGCGCGCAGGGTCTACTTGATACAAAACTCCCAGGGCGTGCAATGGGGTAGAGACGGTCGCGCCGAAATAAGTTACGATTGGTTCAGTCGGCTCGCTGAGAAGGCTTATGTCCTGTGGTAGTTTGGTCTTGCTTTCGGCGACTGCTCCGCTCTCTGTACAGACTTGACCGCGCTACATGTGCTTCGGAGCCTGACGATCCATCCTTGCGAGGGTATACACCTTGGTTATTGGCGTTCCCAGGGAAACTGCATCGGGCGAAACGCGTGTCGCGCTTGTTCCAGAGTCAGTTCACCGTTTAGTGAAGAAGCTTGGCTACACCGTCAAGGTCCAGGCCGGCGCCGGACTCAGTTCAGGCATCAGCGACGCTGACTACCAGAAAGAAGGCGCCGAAATCGTTTCCGACGCTGCAAGCGTCTTCAGCCAATCGGACATTGTATTGAAGGTTCAGCGCCCGGAACAGCTTTCGGGCGGCAAGCATGAGCTGGAAATGATGAAGAAGGGCGGCATTCTGGTCAGCTTCTTCTACTCGCTCAGCAATCCTCAAGAAGCTCGCAAGGCGGCGGAGCTTGGCATCAGCGTCCTTGGTATGGATGCAATTCCCCGAATCACTCGCGCTCAGCGCATGGATGTGCTGAGTTCTCAAACCAATTTGGCGGGCTACAAGGCGGTGATTATCGCCGCCTATCATTTGCAAAAAATCTTCCCGATGCTGATGACGGCAGCGGGCACTATTACGCCGGCGCGCGTGGTCATTCTGGGCGCAGGCGTCGCGGGCTTGCAGGCGATTGCCACGGCCAAACGATTGGGCGCCATAGTCGAAGTGTCCGATGTGCGACCGGAAACGAAAGAACAGGTGGAAAGTCTTGGCGGTCGCTTTATCGAACCGCCGCAAGACGAATCGCTGGTTGGACAGGGCGGCTACGCCAAAGAGGCCAGCAAAGAGTATCTTGCAAAACAGCAGGAGATTCTGGCGAAGCACATTTCAGAAGCCGACGCAGTGATTACCACCGCTCAGGTGCCGGGCAAGAAGGCGCCGGTATTGGTGACTCGCGCTGTGCTAGAACGCATGAAGCCGGGCGCCGTTGTGGTTGATATGGCCGCAGAAAGCGGCGGAAACTGCGAATTGACAAAGGCCGGCGAGGTTGTTGAGCACAACGGCGTGCAGATCGTTGGGGTGGTCAATCTACCGGCCAGCGTTCCCTTTCATTCCAGTCTGCTGTACTCCCGAAACGTGCTCAGTCTTCTTGAATACCTCACCAAAGAGGGTTCGCTGGTTTTGAACCAGGAAGATGAAATTGTAAAGGGAGCGTTGATCACTCACAACGGCCAGGTGATCCACGAAGCAACCAGACAGCTGCTAGGCTGATGCGCACCGACCAGGGTAGGTTACAATGGAAATGACTGTGATTATGGCGATCGCGATCTTCGTGATCTCGATCTTCCTCGGCGTTGAACTGATCTCAAAAGTTCCGCCGACCTTGCACACCCCGTTGATGTCGGGATCCAACGCAATTTCTGGCATCACGGTGGTCGGAGCGATCTTGAGCGCTGGCAGCCGTTCTGGCGGCGCTGAGGTTTTGCTTGGCTACGATTGGAATACAATTCTCGGCTTCCTGGCCATGGTATTCGCAACGATCAATGTGATCGGCGGCTACTGGGTGACGGAGCGCATGCTGCGCATGTTCAAGCGGAAATAGGAGCGCCGTCGGCGAGCAAATTCATGGGCGAATACCGGGAAGACATCGTTAATCTGCTGTACTTAATTTCAGCTGTCCTTTTTGTGTTGGGCATCAAGCGCCTGAGCGCAGTGCGAACTGCGCGGCAAGGCAACCTGCTGTCAATGATTGGCATGGCGATTGCCATGGGCGTGACCATTTTTGAACCGCATGTGCAGTCCTATGAACTGATTGTGGCTGGCTTTGTTGTCGGCGGGCTGGCTGGCGCACTTCTGGCAGTCAAGACGCCAATGACGGGCATGCCACAGATGGTCGCCCTGTTGAATGGCTTCGGCGGCCTGGCTTCGTTGCTGGTGGCCAGCGCCGAGTATGTCGCGAAACCGGAGATGCCCGCCTTTACGCTGTCGACGACGGCGTTGTCGGTGATCGTCGGCGGAGTCACCTTTACGGGTTCGGTAATTGCATTCGGCAAATTGCAAGGACTGGTTACAGAAAAGGCCGTCAACTTTCGCGGGCAGCATATCATCAATCTGACGCTTCTGGTTCTCGGTCTTGCTCTTGGAGGCGTGCTGCTCGTTGACGATTTTTCACTGCGTTCCATATATGATTCAATTGGAATCGTCGGGCCTCCCAAGATCACTCTGCTGATTGTTCTGGCATCCCTTTCGCTGCTGCTGGGCGTGCTGGTTGTTATTCCGATTGGCGGCGCGGACATGCCAGTAGTGATTTCGCTGCTCAATTCCTATTCGGGTATTGCCGCTGCACTGACCGGTTTTGTGCTCAGCAATATGGTATTGATTGTAACCGGAGCGTTGGTGGGCGCTTCAGGCATTATCCTGACGCAGATCATGTGTAAGAGCATGAACCGCTCGCTGCTCAACGTAATCATGGGCGGCTTTGGCAATGCACCCGTGGCCAGCGGGCCGGCAGGCGTCAGCGGCGCCGATATCGTCGTCAAGGAAATCGGCGTCGAAGAATGTGCAATGGTCTTTGACTCCGCGCAATCCTGTATCATTGTGCCTGGCTACGGAATGGCCGTCGCGCAAGCGCAACACGTTGTGCGTGAGCTTTCCGAACTTCTGGAAAAGCGCGGTTGTGTAGTGAAGTTTGCAATTCATCCGGTCGCAGGACGGATGCCTGGTCATATGAATGTGCTATTAGCCGAGGCAAATGTTCCCTATGAAAAGCTCTACGAGATGGACGCAATCAATGAGGAATTTGCCAATACCGACGTCGCCCTGGTGATTGGCGCAAATGACGTTACCAATCCTTCCGCGCGGCATGTGCCTTCCAGTCCGATTTACGGCATGCCAATCCTCAACACCGATAAGGCGCGAACGGTTGTCGTAGTGAAGCGTTCATTGAAGCCCGGTTATGCGGGAATCGACAACGAGCTCTATGGCTATCCCAACTGCCTCATGTATCTTGGAGATGCCAAGGATGCCGTGGCAAAATTGGTCGCCGAAATCAAATCAAACAGCTAACTGATTCAGCCGAGTGCTCCTCGGCTTGATGCCGACTCAATGAGAATGGCCCGGATCCCTGTATTGATGGCAGGGATCGCTGGCAGCAGAACACAATGTCCACAGATTCTAGCGCAGGGTCTCTTTGGCGCTATGATCGCCAGATCATTTTGCCGGAGATGGGCGTGGATGCCCAGCGGCGTTTGCAACGCAGTTCAGCGCTGGTAGTGGGCGCCGGAGGTCTCGGCTCGCCCGCGGCAATCTATCTGGCGGCTGCCGGCATTGGGCGGCTGGGAATAGTTGAAGATGATACCGTCGAGTGGCACAATCTGCATCGCCAGATTCTGTATACGGAAGCGAGGGTTGGTCAACCGAAGGCTCTGGCCGCCCGCGACCACCTGCAATCGCTCAATAGCCATATCGATGTGCGGATTCACGCTGAACGTCTGCAGTCATCGAACGCTCTCGAGATTATCTCGGGATATGACATTGTACTCGATGGATCGGATAATTTTCCGACGCGCTATCTGGTCAACGATGCGGCGCGAAAGGCAGGAGTCCCCGATGTATACGCTGCAATCCTGGGTTTCCATGGTCAGTTGAGCTTCTTTGGGGCGCCGGGTCCTTGCTACCGCTGTCTGTTTGCGGAACCGCCGCCGCCAGATCTAACGCTCTCTTGTGCTGAAGCTGGCGTGCTTGGAGTGCTGCCCGGTGTAATGGGCGTGCTGCAAGCGACGGAGGCGATCAAGTATCTCTGCGGAATCGGCCAATCGATGCAAGGCAGACTGCTGTTGTTTGATGCACTGGGGCTGAGTTTCCGAGAGATTTCGGTAAAGCGGAGCGAGAGCTGTCCGGTTTGCAATATTTCGTCGGCTGAGATTCAGCTGATCGACTATGCAGCTTTCTGCGGCCACGATGGCGCTGAGCAGGATTCGGAAAAGTTGCTGAATGAAATTTCTACGGTAGAATTGGAGCAGTCATTGCGGAGCAAGATGCCGCCCTTATTGGTCGATGTACGCTCGAAGCATGAATTTGATTCGGAAACTTTGAACGGCGCTCGATGGGCGAGCCTCGATTCTCTGCCGGCCGCCCTGCAAGCGGAGGACGATGACAGGTCGATCGTCGTCTTCTGTCGATCCGGACAAAGGAGCAAGGACGCGCAAAAGATTTTGCAGCAGGCAGGATTCCGCAATGTCCGAAGTCTCCGAGGCGGAATTCTGCAATGGATGCAGCGCAGCGAAGATGCGACTAGATGATGTACAGATCAATGCCTCGCAGAAAGAAACTGAATTGCGATTCGATTACTTCTTTGATGGCAAAGGCAGCAAGTCCGGTGATTGGCCGATGCGGCCAGAGGATCCAGCCAATTCCGTCGAATATTCCCAGACTGACGAAGTAACCAAGTTCCTGAAAGCCAAACGGTCGCGGCTGCTTGCCATGTGCGTCGCGCAGGATGGAGTCCGCACAGTGGAGGCCTTTGCGAACTGCAATCTGAGCCGTTAGCGCGTTGGCGCCCTGTCCTTCATAATGCGAGGCGTCGCCGGCAGAATAGATTCGTTTGCAAGCATCGCCGCCTGGCGCGATGATCTGACCGGCAGGATTGGTGCGCCACGGAAATGGCTGGGCGCTTACGCCGGGGAACAAAAGTGTCATAGTCGCGGGAAGCTTTACGCTGGCGTCGTCTTGCTGGAGTTCAATAGCGCGCGGACCTATGGCGGTCACTCGAGTCTTGTTATGCAAGTCGATGCCTGCCTTGCTGGCGGCATGAACCACATAGTCGCCAAATCCGGCCGGATAGGATTTTAACGGCAAATCTTCCTGGTAGCTGAGGTGAAGGCGAGCTTCTTCGCCACGACCCGTAAGCCAGTCCTTGAGTTCGAACAAAAACTGAACTCCGGTAGGCCCGCCGCCAACAATGTGGATGTGTCTGTCGGCAGCCTTTGTCTGCTGCAGGAGCAATTCCAGGTGTTCGTTCAATCCGTGCCGGCGGATATCATTCAGATCAAAGACTGCTGCGGCGGGATCAATGCCAATTCCGCGCATTGGCGTGGGTCGTGCGCCAGTGCACAGTAGCAAGGCGTCAAAGGACTCCGTTTGTCCATTGATCAGCAGAGTGCCGGCGCTTTCCAGCGCGGGCAATTCGCTACGGTCCACCTGTACTGCGGCCTGCAGGAAGCGAAAGCCAAGACGGGCGGCCAATTCCGCATAAGGCGCTCGCAGCCGCGAAACTGGTCCATACACGCTACGTTGCAGCTGAATCAGGTGGCAGAAGCTTTCTTCGCGATCCACCAGCAGGACTTCAACACTGGAATTGCGCGCCAATCGCGCTGCAGCTGCCAGTCCGGCGTAACCGCCGCCGATAATCAGCACACGAGTCATAAGGGAATTTCGTTTCTGGACCCTTTGGGCGCTACCGCATTTTGCTCTACACAGAGAGCCGAAGCCATAGGATGGGGTTTCAGGACAATGGAGCAGGCAATGCCGGGAAGACGACTGGGCCAGAAACTGAGCATCGATAATCTGAACATGTACCTGCTGATTGGCACTCTACTGGTTTCCGGAGGGCTGTTGCTCAGTCCGTGGCATCCGGGCGTTATTAGCTTTCAGCGCGTGTTCGAAGCAGGCGAATACTGGCGATTGGCGCTCTTCCCTTTCCAGGTTGGCGCGGCGGACAGTTCTGCTGGCGGCTTTGACCTGCGAGACGTGATGATGGTCCTGCTCTACTGCTGGATGTTGTGGAGTTTTGGCAGCGGATTGGAGCTGGAACTCGGCAGCGCCCGCTTTACCGCCTTTGTTCTTAGCGCGATGGCCTCGTTGCTGGTGGGAGCGCTATTGCTGACGCCAGGTTCATTGAGCGCTACCTATTTCGCCGCAACATTGATTGTTGCTTTCGGATTACGGCAACCGGAGGCGCAAATCTTGATCTGGTTTGTAATCCCGGTACGGCTGCGCTGGATTGCCGTCACAATTGTGGCGGTGACAGTGGCGCTGGCAGCTCTGGAAGCTGTTGCAACGGGAAGCGTGTTCGCATTGCTGAAGCCAGTGTTTGTTTTTTCGGCGGCGCTGATTGTCTGGCGCAGACCGCGACTCTGGCACGAGGGGCGAGGCGGCAGTCGGTCAGCCAGGTTTCAAGACGGACGAGCGATGGAAGGTCGCGGTCGTGTTGCTGTGCATCGTTGCACCGTATGCGGCGTAACCGAGCTCAGCGATCCGAGCATGGACTTTCGCTATTGTGTGGATTGCGACGATCACGAGTACTGTAGCCGGCACCTGAAGGAACATTTGCATATTCGCGCGACGGACGGTCATTTCTCAACGGACGCGGAGTAGTTCCAGCAGGCGATCGAGATCTTCAAGATTCTGGTATTGGATGGTAATGGCGCCGGCCCCGCCCTTCTTGTGAGCTACTCGAACTCGGGCGCCCAATCGGGCTCGCAGTTTGTCTTCCAGCTGGCGGACATTGGCATCCTTGCGGCTTGAGTTTTTTCGTCCAGCTGGCGCTGTGCTTTCCGTCAATCGTGCTACTGATTCCTCGACTTTTCTCGCGGTCCAGGCTTCGCGCGAGATTCTGGCAGCAAGTCCCAGTAGAGTCTTGCGATCGCCGATCGCAAGCAATGGACGCGCTTGACCTGGAAGGATCGCGCCGGTTTCGAGCAGGGCGAGAATCTCTTCGGGCAATTTGAGCAAGCGCACTAGATTGGTAATCGTCGTCCGGTCCTTGCCGACCAGCTCGGCGAGGTCGCTGGCTTTGCGTCCGGTGTGGGTCATCCAGAAGTCGTAGGCTCGCGCTTCTTCCACGGCATTGAGCTCCTCGCGCTGGATATTTTCAATGATGCCCATCTCCAGCGCCTGGAGATCGTTGACTTGTTTGATCACAGCCGGAATCTTTTTGAAGCCGGCCAATCGGGCAGCGCGCCAGCGACGCTCGCCAGAGATCAGTTGAAATCGGTCGCCGATTTTTCGGACAACCACCGGCTCGATCAGTCCTACGGAATGCAGCGTGCGCGCCAGCTCGCGGAGATCCTCGTCATTGAAGCGCTTTCGCGGTTGGTTGGGATTTGCCGAGATCTCGTCCAGCGGCAACTCAATGTAGTTCGCATTGTCGCGGACCACGGCCTGGCCGGCCTGTTCCATGCCGGGAATCAAATTGGAAAGGCCTCTGCCGAGCGTCTTCTTAGCCACGGGACGCTACCTCCTGAGCCAGCGCTTCGTAGGCGCGGGCGCCCGCTGATTCGGGTGCGTATTCTCCGATAAATTTCCCAAAGGAGGGGGCTTCGCTGAGCTTAACGTTACGCGGAATGATACTCTGATAAACTCGATCGCCAAAGTGGTTGCGGACGTCGTCGACAACCTGATTGGCCAGGCTGGTGCGCTGATCGAACATTGTAAGTACGACTCCGTCCAGTTGCAATTCCGGATTCAGCGATTTCTGCACCAGTCCGATGACCTTCATCAATTGGGTTAGACCTTCCAGCGCGTAGTATTCAGTTTGCAGGGTGATCATCACATGACTGGCCGCGCAGAGTGCATTGAGCGTGAGGATGCCGAGATTGGGCGGACAGTCGATCAAGACCGCGTCGTAGCGCGGCGCAACTTGCTGGAGCGCCTTCTTGAGTACATATTCGCGCTCAGTCATTTCCAGCATGTCCACTTCCACGCCGGAGAGATTGACGTTGGCCGGAAGAATGGAAAGACCCGGGATCGCGCTGGCGGTGACGGCCTCGGCAGCGGAAATCTCACCGACCAGCACTTCATAGGTGGTATGCTGCAGCGCATGAATGTCCAGCCCCAATCCGGAACTGGCATTTCCCTGCGGGTCGACGTCAACGAGCAGGATAGTTTTCCCCATCCGCGCCAGATAAGCGGCCAGATTCACCGCTGTGGTGGTCTTGCCGACGCCGCCCTTTTGGTTGGCCAGTGCGATTACTTTTACCATTTGCGAACTGAGTCCTTGATTTGCCGCCAGGTTCGTGGATAGCCTCGGCTTGCGGGGGCTTCCTTCAAGTAGATTCCCAGGTTTCGCTGTCCAAGTGATTGCAGTTCGGGAAGAACGATTGTTTCACAGGAAACAAAACCCAGCTTTTTCAAGTAGGCGTGGCGCCGGGGATCCGTTGGTGCAAGACCATGAAACACGATGGCTGCGCCGCCAATTCGGACGACACGGCAGAGCAATTCCAGCGAAGCGGGAAAGGGGAGAAGGGCTCTTACCAGCGCCAGGTCAAAAGTCCCCTTCAGCTCTTCCACGCGCGCGTAGCAGGTCCGCACGTTGGAAAACGTGTCCGTGGTCTGCAGCCAGTCTTCAAGCAGCGAAAGGCGCCGCCGCGAAGAATCGACCAGGGTGACAGCAGGCCTCAGTCGGTGCGCCGCGAAGGCCATACCCGGCAGCCCAGGGCCGGCCCCGGCATCGAGAACCCTGGTTTCACGTGAAACAACTATCCCGTATTGCGGGCAGCGGTCCAGGGCATGGAATGCCGAGACGGCGCATTCGAACAGGTGGCGATCAAGTATCCGGGTAGAATCGTTGCGGGAGAAAAACCCGCCGCGTTCGTTGTTCTCTTCAAGGAACTGATAGTAAAGAGCCAGCGCCTTCCAGTCCAGTGCGGTCGACAGTGCTGACGAAACTTCAAGGCCCCGTTGCTCAAGCATTCCTATCAAATCCATCCCGCTGTTTTTTTCCTGGGGCGCTCTCTGGCATTTACTTCTTCCAATAAACTCCGACAATAGGACTAGCATGCACCTTCATTCCCGATGTTTCGGTCGCCGCGTATTGCGCTGCTCCAGACTCACCCTCTCGTTCCTGGCGCTTCTGACGATCCATGTTCCTGCCGTCGCGGCCCAGGAAGCGGGCTGGCAACCGCTGGATCGACTGCTGCTTCGCGATGCAGCGCGCGGAGCCGTGCGGATTACAGCCGTGGACGCCGCCGGAAATCGGGAGAGCGTTGCGGTCCTGAACTATGACGCCAGCGGCCAGCTGCAAAGTGAACGATACGAAGGGCCGGATGGCTCCCTCCGCGGCCACACCGAGTTCCGCTACGAACAGGGACAGCTGAAGCTGGAAACGCTCCGCGACGCACATGGGCAGACGGCAGCGCAGAATGAGTACTCCTACCGCAACGGTAAATTGATCGGAGTCCTGCGCAGAGACGGAAGCGGCCGATTGCAGGCGCGCATTGAATACCGTTACCGCGATAATCTACTGACGGGCGGCGCCGAGTGGGTGGGGAGAGAGCACGACGAATTTTCATTTGAATATGAGAACGGTCGTCTGCGTTCCATACGATCAAGTACCGCCGATGGCGAGATGATTTATGAACTGGAGTTGCTGTATGATAGCGCCGGTCGCATCAGCAGGCGCCTCCGCAAAAGCGCCGCAGGCGCAGGCCGCTGCGATCATAGTTACGATCCGCGCGGTCGCTTGCTCAGCTTAGCCTACTTCAAACGGACGGGCGACGAGTGGCGTCTGGAACGCCGACTGGAATACAGCTACGCCGAATGAGGCGATTGAACTGGCGCAGCTTGAAACAGGAAATTGGCCACCATCTGCATGCCGGCTTCGGTAGCAAATGACTCCGGATGAAACTGAATACCCTCAATGGGAAAACTTCGATGGCGAATACCCATCAGTTCAGCGGGGCCTCCTTCGCTCTCCGCCGTGGCGCTCACTTCGAAGCACTCCGGCAGGGTAGCTTGTTCAACAATCAAGCTGTGGTAGCGCATCACGGTTAACGGAGTCGGGAGGCCTTCAAAGACTCCCCGTCCATCATGCCGGATCGCTGAGGTCTTTCCATGCATGGGAACATGCGCACGGACTACGCGACCGCCATAGGCAAAGGCCATGCCCTGCATGCCCAAACAGACGCCCAAAAGTGGAATCTGTTGCGCCGGACCTCGAAGGATGTCGGCGCAAATGCCAAAGTAAGCGGGATCTGAGGGCTCGCCAGGTCCCGGAGAGAGAATCAACCGATTGTAGCCAGCTGCTTCAATTTGCTGCAGGCTAATGGCATCATTTCGGAAGACATCCAGCTGGAAACGGGTCTGCAGTCGATCTTCCAGCAACTCGCCGGCATACTGGTAGAGATTGTAAGTGAACGAATCATAGTTATCAATGATCAGGACTTTCATGACATCGGCTCCGCGGTAAATCGCTGCATAGTTTTGCGAACAGCGGCTAGTTTGTTCATCAGTTCCTGATATTCGGCATCGATCTGGGAATCATAAACGATCCCGCCAGAGGCTCGCGCAAAGGCGCGGTTGTCGGAGACAAAAAGCGTTCGAATGGGAATGGCGAAGATGCAGTCGCCATTCAAGCCGAAGTGGCCCACCGCCCCGCCGTAGGGTCCGCGCGGGGATTGCTCCAGGCGATCAATGATCCGCATCGATTCAATCTTAGGCGCTCCGGACAGCGTCCCGGCCGGAAAAACCGAGGCAAGTCCGTCGAACATATCGATATCCTTGCGAATAATGCCCACGACCTCGCTGGAGATGTGCTGTACGTGGCTGAATTTGCGCGCATCCATCAGTCGGCGTACCTTAACCGTTCCAAAACGAGCGACCCGGCCCAGGTCGTTGCGGTGCAAATCTACCAGCATGTTGTGTTCGGCGATTTCTTTGGGATCATTGAGCAAGGCGCGGGCGAGGCGTAAATCTTCGTCAGTGGTTACGCCGCGCCGCGTTGTTCCGGCAAGCGGATAGGTCTCCATCTCGCCCTGTCTCAATTGGAAAACCAGCTCCGGACTGGCGCCGATCAAACGACGTCCGCCGAATTTCATATAGAAGAGATAAGGCGACGGGCTGACCTGGCGTAGTGCGTCGTAAAAGGCGATGACATCTCCTTCGATTTCGTAGTCCTCTTGAAATCCGATCTGGCACTGGAAGGTATTGCCGGCAATGATCTCCTGCCTGGCGCCTTTGACCATGGCAGCGTGCTGTTCAGGACTGCGGCTAAAGCCAATGCGGCGAGCATTGAGCTTCTCGGGGCCCGTGTTCTGGCAACGCAGCCACTCGCGCACCTGCCCGGAGCGATCCTCGCCGAAATGAAAATAGTAGAGCTCGCCTGTCATCTTATCCAGGATCAATCCATCGAGATAGAGTCCGAATTCCAGCGGGGGAAAATCGGGATGCTCCTGAAGCTTCAACGCTGGTTCGAAGAACATTGAGGCTTCATAGCCCAGGTATCCGACCAACCCGCCGGCATAGAGTCGCGCGATAATGTTTTGCGGAGTCCACGAAGCGAGTGTACGGTATGGATTTTCTGTTCTCGTATGGCCGGCGACTCCATCGCGGCGCCGCCAGCGTAGTTCGCCAGTCCTGGCTTCAAAGTGATAGAGCGGGTCAAAGCCCATCACCGAATAGCGGGCATCCCCGCCATTTTCGCCGGCGCTCTCCAGAAGAAAGCAGCAATCATTACGGCGTTCGATGGTGAGAAAGAGGCCATAGAAGTCCGCACTTTCTGCGAGGCGCAAATAGGTTGGCTTTTTCGGAAGGTCGAGCGGCGGCAGGGCGGCCTGGGCCGGATCAATCCGGCGGGCTGCAGGGCGAGCAAAGTCCATGGACAGCTCCTCCTTTTTTCCAAGTTTCGCAATCTGCGACGATCGACAAGAAAAAGGCGCGATAGGTGAAATCAAGGCGCGCCGAAGCGGTGCAGAATCGCGACCAATTCCTGAGGCGTGCCTACGCTGGCCTGGGCGGCGATTCGATCAGACTGGCCGTAACCGTACTCGCAGAAAACCCGTCGGCAACCCACCGCCGCTGCGCTGCGCAAGTCGGTATGGTGATCGCCGACTACCATACAGCAATCGCGGCTGAGCTGATACCTGCGGAGCAGGTGTTCGAGAGCCTGTGACGACGGCTTTAGAGCAAAGCCGTCGCCCGCGCCAATTACGAAATCAAGAGTGCGAAGCAAATGGATGCGAGCCAGGAGCAGTCGCGCTGCCTCACCAGCCTTATTCGTCAAGACGCCAACTGCCAACGAGCAGGGCCTCTGATGCAGCCAGTATCCCAATCCGGCATAGGCGCGAGTATGCACCGCTAGTTGCTGCCGATAAACACGCAGGTAGACCCGATAGATTTGCTCAATCAAATCCGCCGCAGCGGGTTCGCTATGCGTTGCTGCCGCCGCGATCAACTGCCGGCCACCGCCGCCAAGGTATCCTTGAATCTGGATCGGCGACAGCGGCGACCGCTGAAATTCATTCAATGCACGATTGACAGAAGAGCAAAGGTCTTTCAACGAATCCACCAGAGCGCCATCGAGGTCAAAGACAACCATGCGGCGCGTTTGCTTTGCTGTTCGTCTGGAGATATACATGAAAATATCTACGACCCGGCGCCTTTTGGCTTCGCTGCTTCTGCTATCGACCGCTGCGGCCTGCACAAAGCCGGGCGTCGTTGAGCAGGTTGCGCCGGCGCCTGCAGGAATGCGACAATTCACTGCCGACGATGACGACCGCATTTTTGCCCTCGTGGGCGAAAACGTCGACAGCCTCCTGATGCGATGGGATGGCGAGCGCTGGAACAATTGGCCCGGATCGGAAACAAGGGCGGCGACACTGCGGGGCGCCGAAGATCAGCGGTTGTGGCTTCTGCAACGTACGGAGGACAGGAGCGGCTGGCGTTTACGCGCCGTCGACAGCGACGATGGAATGGAAGAGTTCAAGATTGATATTCCGCCAACGATACTTTCCCCGGAGGCAATTCCGGCGGACGTGGCCGTCTCCAGCGATTGTCTGATTGTGGCTGATAGCGGCAGGCGTCGCGGCTCTTCCGCTATCGTTGCCTATGATCCTGGACGGCAGAGCTGGCGGAGATTTGATCAGCATGACAGCCTGGAAGCTGAGGCAGATGAAGGGGAGTCTGTTGAAGCTGGCTGCGGCGTCGCCAGCGTAGGTATGGATGATGAGGAGGAGTACGTTTACTACGGGGCTCGCTGCGGTCGCAGTTGGTATTCCCTGCGGCTTGGGGCGCTTTGCCCTGGTCTCGAACGGGAGGAACTTGTAGAAGCCATCAGCCTTGTTGGCCCAAAGCCATCAGGATCATCTGGCAGCGTGGACCGCAGCGGCCGAACTCGCTTTGCGGATGGCGATGCGATTGCTGTTCTGGACGCCGATGGCCTGAGTCAACGGCTCGCTCCCGCCGGGAAGGCGCTTCACATTCAACAGGTCGCCGCGTTGCAAGGTCGCTGGCTGCTGGCCAGCGCCAGTCAGCGGAACGCCGAAGGCCTCACGCTGGTGCGTATCCAGACCGGGATTCGAGCCCGGGTTGGCCATTAGACTGATTACGGACGCGACTGGAAATGTCCGTGGCGTATATCGCTGGCGTTCACGGTAAAGACGACGCTTTCAGCAATATTGGTGGCCAGGTCGCCAATGCGCTCGATTGCTTTAGCAATAAAGGCCTCGGCCAGACTGGGAGAAGATTCGATGATTCGATCTTCCAATTCATCAATGTCGAATTCGAGCTGCATAACACGGTCGGCGCGGACCGTGTCCTGATCGACCAGGGCCTGGATCGACTCGCGCAACGCCTCGCGGGTTTTTTCCGCCAGGGACATCAGCTCCCCGCCAGCCGGTTGCGGCAGTCGTCTCGACCATTTGGCTACGGTTTTGGCCTGGTCGCCCACACGTTCCAGCTCATGAATGATCTTGACGACGCTGAAAACGTAACGAAAATCCAGAGCGTAGGGGTCTCGCAAAGCCAGCGTTTCCATGCTCAAGCGGTCCGCGGCAAGCTCCATTTGATCGATTTCTCGGTCCATCGAGCGAACCTGGTCGATCTTCGCCTCGTCGCGGGTTTGCAGGCACTCGATGGAGGCGTCGAAGATGGCCTCGCATTTGCGCGCCATCCGCACGACCTCAGTCTTCAATCGGTCAAGTTGTGGTTGCAGGGACATAGCTTTCGCTAAGGCAGAAATCAGGAAAAGTCAAGTCCTCAACCGAAGCGGCCGGTCACATAGTCTTCGGTTAGCTTCTGCGAAGGCGCCGTGAAGATCTTAACAGTCTTATCGAATTCGATCAGCTCTCCCAGTACAAAAAAAGCGGTAGAATCGGATACGCGCGCCGCCTGATGCAGGTTATGAGTTACGATTACGATAGTGACCTCCTTCTTGAGTTCAAGGGCCAATTCCTCAATTTTGGCGGTGGAGATCGGGTCCAGAGCCGAAGTGGGCTCATCCATCAACAGCACCTCTGGCTTTACCGCCAGGGCCCGGGCTATGACCAATCGTTGTTGTTGTCCCCCGGAGAGCGAATAGGCGCTGTCGTGTAGCTTGTCCTTCACCTCTTCCCAGAGTGCCGCATGACGAAGGGCTGTCTCCACGCGCTCTTCGACTTCGGCGCGCTTGCGAATATGTTGCAAACGGAGTCCATAAGAGATATTGTCGAAAATGCTCATCGGAAATGGCGTCGGCTTTTGAAAGACCATGCCGATGCGGCTGCGCAAACCGATGGGATCAATTGTCTTCTCCAGGATATTCTCGCCGTGGAAAAGAATCTCGCCGCTGTATCGATTGCCGGGATAAAGATCATGCATCCGATTGAAACAGCGCAGGAATGTCGTCTTGCCGCATCCTGAAGGCCCCATCAACGCCGTAATTGTATTTCGCTCCACCTGAAGGTTGATGCCCTTCAACGCCTCGCCGCCGCTGCTGTAGTGAAAGCGAAGGTCCCGTACGGAAAACACAGGATTACTCATTTCTGACCTCGCATCTTGATGTACAATCTTCCGACCACCGTGATCAGAAGAATGACCAGCGAAATGATTAGCGACGCCGCCCAGGCCTGCTGGTGCCAGTCCTCGTAGGGGCCGGTCGCATATTGGAAAATCGATACCGTCAAGGACGCCATCGGCGCGCTCATATCGGTAGAGTAGAAGTTATTGTTGAATGACGTGAATAGAAGCGGAGCGGTTTCGCCGGCAACGCGGGAGATACTCAAAAGAATGCCTGTCAAGATTCCGGTAGCAGCGCCGCGGTAAACGACTTGAACAATCACACGATAGTATGGCGCACCCAGGGCAAAGGCCGCTTCGCGCAAAGTCCAGGGAACAAGCGCCAGCATATTTTCCGTGGTTCGAAGGATGACCGGGATCATGATGACTGCCAGCGCTACGGCCCCGGCCCATCCGCTGAAGTGACCGAGAGGCTTTACCAGCACCGCATAGACAACAGCGCCTATCACGATCGAGGGTACGCCAATCATCAGATCACTGAGCACGGATACTGCTCGGGCAAATCGTGTACCTCGGCCATATTCTGCCAGAAAGGTCCCGCCCAGCACTCCCAGCGGAACACCGATAACAGTTGCGGCCAGCGTAATCAACAGCTGACCTACAAAAGCATTGCGCAGACCTCCGCCCGTAATGCCAGCCGGCGCGGGATCATTTGCAAAGAGATCCCAATGAATGGCGGCGACGCCATGCCGCAGGACATCAGCCAGAATAAAGATCAGCCAGAAAACGCCAAGGAGGGCTGCGAGTGAACTCAATGTCAAAGCTGCTACGTTTACTACCTTGCGCTTACGAAGTCCAACCATTGGCTACTTTTCCCCGCGACGTTGGCGGCTCCGAGAAATAAGCAACCGCGCCGCCGCTAGCGTCAAAAAACTAAAGGCAAAGAGCAGCAGTGCCAGAAAAAAGAGCGAAGAAAGGTAAAGATCGGAGTCTGCCTCGTTAAATTCATTGGCCAGTGTGACTGTAATGGTCGAGGCTGCTTCGAACAAAGAAAGCGTAATCCAGTGTTTGTTGCCGAGCACGAAAGCAACGGCCATGGTTTCACCTAGAGCTCTGCCCAGGGCGATTACGACTCCGCCGAAGACGCCAAATTTGCTATAGGGTACTACAACATCGCGTACGACTTCCCATTGCGTTGCTCCTACGGCGTATGCCGACTCCTTCACTTCAGGAGGAGTCAAAAGGAAAGCGTCGCGCGCTATGCTGGCAACGAAGGGTGTAATCATGATGCTCAAAATTACACTGGCTGTGAATAGATCAACGCCGCGCGTGGCGCCTGAAAAGAGCGCACCGACGATTGGAAACGAACCAATGCTTTGTTGCAGCGCCGGTTCTATGATCTGGCTCATGATCGGCGCAAGCGTAAAGAGGCCCCACATTCCGTAGATAATACTGGGTATGGCTGCCAGCAATTCGATCGCGCTGCCAAAAGGTCCGCGAAGAAAACCAGGAGCAATCTCAGTGACGAAAATTGCAATGCCCAGGGAAACTGGAACGGCCATCAACAAGGCAAGCGTGGCGGTGATAAAGCTGCCGTAGAGCGAAGCGGCAGCGCCAAATTTCTGGTGCGCTGGGTCCCAAACGTCGCTTACGATAAATCCAGGGCCAAACGTGCGGATGGCTTCTGCGGAATTCCCGACCAGTACGGCGACAATCCCAACTACAAAGACAACGATGGAAAAAGCCCCCGCCGCCGTAAGAGCGGCGAAGGCCAGATCCTTAATCCCTCGATTGATGCGCACGGCCGAGAATACTCGTAATATCGCGCGTCATTCAAATCTACTGCAGACCGTGCTGGCGCCAGTAGGCGCGAACTCGTTCTTTCAGAGAATCTGGAAGCGGGGCATACACCAGTTCACGAGCTTGTGCGTCGCCTTCGGCGGTGAAGGCCCAATCAAAGAACGCAACAACGCGCTTGCTGGCTTCCAGCTTGTCGCGTCGAACGAGGATGTTCGTGGCTGCCGTAATCGGCCATGCCTGTGCGCCGCCTGTATTCGTAATCCATGTATAGAAATGTGCCGCGGGATCGTAGGACCCGGCTGCCGCAGCCGCAGAAAAGGACTCCAAAGACGGACTTACCACTTTTCCCGCGCGGTTGCGCATATTTGCATAACTGGCACTGTTTTGTTTGGCGTACGCGAACTCTACATAACCAACGGAATTCGCCTGCTGACGGACGTAGTTCATGACGCCCTCATTGCCCTTTGCGCCGATACCTGTTGGCCAATTGACCGCCTTACCCTGGCCGACCTGATTCTGCCAGCGCGGGCACACGTCAGCAAGGTAATGCGTAAATACAGCGGTGGTGCCGGATCCGTCAGAGCGATGTACTACGGTGATCGGTGCAGACGGCAGGCTCAGGCCGGGGTTGAGCACGCGAATTGCCGCATCGTCAAAATTCTTGATCTCGCCCAGAAATATACCGCAGGCAGATGCGCCATCAAGCGTCAACTGGCCGGAAACGCCGCTAACGTTGTAAACAACGACGATGCCGCCAATGACCTGAGGCCATTGCAACAATCCCTGCGCTTCGATTTCCGCCGCCGGAAGTGCATCGTCAGAGGCGCCAAAGTCAACCGTGCCGCCCGTGATCTGCTTCACGCCGCCGCCGGAACCAATGGATTGATAATTGAGCTGGATGCCCTTTTCCGCATTGTAGCGGTGCGCCCATGCGCCGTAGAGCGGAAAGGGAAATGTGGCGCCGGCGCCATTGAGTGTGTTGTTGCTGGACCGGCCACAGGCGCCTGCGCCCAGGACAGCCAATGCGATCAGAAATGATTTCCAAATTCTCATTGAATCCAATACCTACCAGGATAAGAGGAAGTCTGGCGTCGATTCTGTTACAGTTCGATTGCAAGGCAATGACAACGCTGTACCCTGCGGCGGCGTTTAAGACTATTTCCGGGTCGATCCTGCGTTCCAACCTGCCAGAATTGCCGCGGAAAATGGCAATAGAAGCATGTCGCGGCCAAGATCGACGATCAATGTCCACCAGCCAATCTGCATGTGGGCATAATGCGCCGCCAGAATTGGCGCCGCCAGACCCAGCCAGAGGAAGGCCCCAAGCCGGGCGCCGGCAGAATAGGTCCGGATTTCGAGGCGTAGATTCAGCCACGCCAGGAAATACGAAATAGATAGGGATGCCAGTATCCCTGACACGAAGGGCGCCGGGCCAGGTGCGCCAACTTCTTGTTGCGAACACAGCAAACCAGAACCCCAGGCGCTTCGCCAGAGCGCATACCAGGCCAAATGGAATGCCTGCGCAAAGAGCGTCAGCAGGAAGACAGCAAAATGATTGATGCGCTGCACGGTCGTGTATTCGCGCCGGCGTGGCCGGACGTCAATTGCTTCGCGGCTCGCTCAATCGCTCAGCGCAGATAAAGATAGATCAGATCAATATCGCTTGGATCGACGCCCGATATTCCGGCGGCAGCGGCAATATTCGCCGGCCGTACACGCATCAGTTTTTCACGGGCCTCCTTCTTCAATCCGGTGACAGCGGCGTAGTCGAAGCCGTCTGGAATGACCATGGCAGCAAGACTTGCCCGACGATGAATGTTCTCTTGCTCCCGGCGAACATAGCCTTCGTATTTGATTTCAATTTCCAACGCGGCTGCTTCAGCTTGCTGGAGCTGCTCCAGGCCTTCCACCATGCCGACGCAATCTTCTATTTTGATTTCTGGGCGACGAAGGAAAGAGGCGACGTCTTTGCCAGGCAGCGATTTGGGGATGGGTGCGCCTCGCCGTCTCAAAGCTGCATAGTAGCTATCTGTTGCCTTCAGTCCGGTAGAAAAAAAACGCTTCTTTACAAGTTCGATACGCCCGTAACGCTCCTGCATTGCTGCGTAGTCATCGCTTTCAATTAAATCCATTTCCGCCGCATGCCGCATCAGCCGCTGATCGGCATTATCCTGACGCAGCAGCAAACGGTGCTCGGCGCGGCTGGTGAACATGCGATACGGGTCCTCGACTCCCTTGTGTACCAGATCGTCAATCAGCACGCCGATATAGGCTTCGCCACGGGATAAAACAAACGGCCCCATTGCGCGCGATTTTCGCAAGACGTTATAGCCTGCTATCAATCCCTGCGCAGCGGCCTCCTCGTAACCGGTGGTGCCGTTGATTTGGCCGGCAAAATACAGGCCGCGAATTCGCTTCGTTTGAAGGTCGGCCCCAAGTTCGCGCGGATCGACGTAGTCGTACTCGACGGCGTATCCTGGTCGAATGATTTCCACATCTTGCAGGCCGGCGCAACTTCGCAGCAACTGCCACTGGACTTCTTCTGGAAGGCTGGTCGAAACGCCGTTCAAGTATACCTCGCCGGTTTCAACGCCTTCCGGCTCAATGAAGATGTGATGACGATCGCGTTGGGCAAAACGAACCACCTTGTCTTCGATGCTTGGACAGTAGCGGGGACCGACGCCCTGAATTTGACCCGAATACATGGGCGAACGGTCCAGGTTGGCGCGGATCAATTGATGGGCCGCTTGGTTGGTATAGGTAATCCAACAACTGATCTGCGCTTGCCCGATTTGCCTGCTGGAAAAAGAAAATGGCTGCGGAGGATCGTCGGGTAGCTGCTCCTCAAGCCCGGCAAAATCAATGCTTCGTTTGAGCACCCTGGGCGGCGTCCCTGTCTTCAGGCGGCCCATCGCGAAACCATAATGTCGCAAGCATTCAGACAGGCTCAAGGAGGCGGCCTCCGCAATGCGTCCGCTACGCTGCTGAAATTCGCCGATGTGAATCAATCCGCCGAGAAAGGTTCCCGTTGTCACAATGACAGAGTCAGCCTGGAAGGATCGCCCGCGGCCGGTGGTCACGCCGCGTACAGCGTCATTCTCGATCACTAAGGACTCACAACTATCCTGGTAGAAGGATAGGCCGCTGGCCGCCTCCAGAGTCCATTTGACCGTATTCTGGTAGGCGCGCTTTTCGGCCTGGGCTCGCGGCGCCCAGACCGCCGGACCGCGCGATCGATTGAGCATCTTGAAGTGGATTCCGGTGCGGTCAATGACCCGGGCCATCAGTCCGCCCAGTGCATCGATTTCGCGGACCATATGTCCCTTGGCAATTCCGCCGATTGCCGGATTGCAGGACATCTGGCCAATTGTATCGAGATTCATGGTTAGCAATAAGGTGCGCAGGCCCCCACGGGCGCAAATGTGGGCCGCCTCCGCGCCAGCATGGCCGCCTCCTACGACGATAACGTCGTAGCTTGAGGGAGGCTCGGAAGCTCTGAGTCGATCGATTGCCATTGGTGTACAGGAACGCTCTGGCAGGGGGTTGAGCCAACGTCAACGACGGCCTCGATCCGGCCAGACGTGATTTAGCTCTGGCATTTATGTCCGAAAATAGAAGGGGCGCTATGCGGCGCAGGGCGGGCTCATGCAGCGAAATTTGATCATAATCGGCGGCGGCTTCTTGCAGCTTCCGCTCATTGAAACAGCACGGGCTATGGGCCTGTCGGCCGTCGTGTTCGATATGGCCAGCGATGCGCCGGGTATGCGCCTGGCAGAACATTGTGTCCAGATGAGTACGCGCGATATTGACGGTTGCGTCCGCGAAGCGAGACGACTGCGTAACTTGATGCCTCTGCACGGTGTAGTGACGGCTGGAACCGATGCCAGTCGTGCCGTCGCTGCAATTGCCGGCGCGCTGGAGTTGCCCGGTATTCGCTATGCGGACGCCGAGGCGGCCAGTAACAAAGCCCTGATGCGTAAGCGGCTTCGCGCTGCGGGCGTGCCCCAGCCAAATTTCGCCTCGGTCTGGTCGCTGAAGGAAGCGCGCGAGGCTATGGACGAACTGAGCTTTCCGCTGGTATTGAAGCCTGCTGACAACATGGGCGCTCGGGGCGTAATCAAGGTGCGCAATCGTGATGAAATCTATGCCGCATTTCGGCATGCCAAACGCCACAGTCCCACTGGCGAGATGATTCTTGAAGAGTTTATGCCCGGTCCTGAGCTATCCGTGGACGCGCTCGCGTGGCAGGGTCGTATTCAAATGACGGGAATCGCTGACCGCATCATTGAGCGGGAACCCTACTTCGTTGAGTTGGGACACAACATGCCCAGCGCATTGTCCGCCCGGGTACTGGAAGAAGCCGAGCAGGTCATGAAGTCCGCTATGGTTGCTCTAGGTATTCACACCGGAGCGGGCAAGGGCGACCTCAAAGTAACGCCCGATGGCGTGAAAGTTGGCGAGATCGCGGCGCGACTCTCGGGAGGCTTGATGTCTTCGCACACGTATCCGCTGCACAGCGGCGTCGACTTGTTGCGGGCGGCTATTCAGATTGCGCTGGGCGAAGAGCCCGATGCCCTCCTCGCGCGCAGACAACGCATTGCCATTGAACGAAGCATTGTGGCGCCGGCAGGAAAAATCCTTCGCCTCGAAGGGCGCGAGCGTATGATGAGCGTTCCAGGCATTGAACTTGTTCATTTTTCGAAGAAGGCGGGAGATCTGTTGCAGGAAGCTACCAGTAACATCGACAAGGTCGGTCACATTGTTGCTGTCGGGAACACATTGACCGAAGCGGAAGGCGCCGTCGCTGTCGCTATGCAATCGCTGGAGTTGCTAATAGATGAAACTTTCAGCGTTGACTGGAAGCGCGTCGAAGAGCTGGCGCGAGTCCGCTTCGGCGAACAGGTATGCTGGGTATGCAAGCAGTGCGATGGCGCGAACTGCGCCAGCGGCGTGCCTGGTATGGGCGGCGTTGGCCGCATGCGAACGTTTCAGGATAACAGCACAGCGCTGGCGGAATATTCAATTGTACCGCGATACATCCGTGATGCGGTCGCGCCGGACACGAGCCTCGAAATGTTTGGGCGGCGATTCGAATTTCCGATCATGGCTGCGCCGATGACCGGGGCTATTACCAATCTGCAGGGGGCTGTAGACGAGTTCAGCTTTGCGAGGATATTGCTGCAATCGCTTCGTGAACTTGGTGGAATTGCCTGGGTTGGCGACGGCGCTTCGCCTAACAAGTATCTGACCGTGCTCGAGGCCTTGCGCGCAGTCGACGGACACGGCGTGGCAATTTTCAAACCGCGGGTTGAGGCGGAAGCTCTGTTGCTTCGGCTGCGCGCTGCCGAAGACGCAGGTCTGGTCGCTGTCGGGATGGACATTGATGCAATTTCGCTCCGAACTCTTGAATTGCAACGGCAGAGAGGCGCCGCCCGTGGCATCGACGCTCTGCGCGCCTTGCGCGACAGCACCCGCCTGCCCTTCGTCCTGAAGGGGATCATGAGCGTGGAAGATGCGGAGGCCGCAGTCGACGTAGGGGTTGATGCCATTGTGGTCAGCAATCACGGCGGCCGCGTGCTTGATGATTTGCCAGGCGTGGCGAGGGTATTGCCCGGTATTGTTCGGGCCGTGGCCGGAAGGATAGCGGTACTTGCTGATGGGGGCGTTCGGTCGGGCCGCGACGCTTTCAAGCTGCTGGCGTTAGGAGCCGCAGGGGCCCTGGTTGGGAGACCGGCGGCTATTGCTGCAGTGGGCGGCGATGTCGCCGCAGTGAAATACCTGTTCCGTAGCTACGCAGACGAGCTGCGTAAAGCTATGGAAATATGCGGGGTCGGCGGCCTGGAAGACTTCCATTTCGGCCTTGTTCGGCGTGATGCGCCCGCGGGCGGCGTCCCGATGTCGTTCGGACACAACGCTGAATGATGAAAATACCTTGCTGAAAATTCGCGGCTGCCTATTCTACGGGTCTCCATGGATAGCGTGATTGAAGTAGAAGATCAGGGACGGGTCGCGCTTGTTCACTTACAGCTTCCGCACATTGATATGTTCAATGTTACAGAATTGCTGGAGGCCTTTCAGCCGGTCTTCAATAAGAAGCCGCCCTTTATCATTCTAGACATGAATCAGACACAATTCATTGATTCGTCCGGAATGGGCGGACTGATTCGAATTCATCAAGAAGTGAAATCGTACACCGGAGTGTTCATGGTCGCTGGTCTTACGCCGAAGGTAAATAACTTGCTGCGGCTCACACGCTCCAATCAATACCTTCGCTGCTTTGACACAGTGGCCATGGCCCTTGAGGCTGCTCGCTAATTATCCGCGGCCGGCGCCTTCGAAGCGGCAGCAACTCGACCGCGGCGCTTGTGCCGGAGCGCCAGCAGTCCAAGTGTAGCCAGCGCTACGAGGCCTGAAGCGCCGAGGATGATAGCCGTCCTGAGCCTTGATCGAAAGCGAGCTTCTGTGATTGTGGATTGGACGGGGGTACGGAAGCGAGCTCGTTGCATCATGTCGATGATATCCAGGGCCAGTGGCTGGTAGTCAAAGTCTGCCGCGGGTTCCGCTGCCTGACAGGCGACACGATATTCGAAATCCCTGGTCGCCGCGTAGGCCTGAATCCGCTTCTGGCGTCGCCCGTCGATGATGCGAATACGCGAGTAAACGATGCCGTCAATCCCGCTATCCATGGTTAATCGCTCGGTCCGCTGAACCCTTGAGTCAGCGCTGTTCTTCAGTTCCAATTCGATGCCCGAAGTACGGAGCAGATTGTCCTGGCAGGCCACAGCACAATGAAAGCGATGAATCGTTCCGCCCTGGCGGTAATCTTTCTCAAATGAGCTCAGGTTTTGCTCGTCGGCGATGATTCGGGCGCCGGACGGCGCTTGCCACTCCAGACCGCAGAGAATCATGGACGGTGATTCGGCCGGCAAGGACGCCGCCGAAAAAAAGAGAAGGCTTACGATGAGAAAAATGCGGAACATCGGGCGTAGATTGGACGTATGCCGGCAGGAGTTTGGGAAATGAATCGAATCACACTGCACGGCGTCTATCGTAGAAATACGCGCGGCCGCGCCTACATAATCTCCAAGGCGGAAACAGGCGCCTATGTCATTTACAGAGCCGCCGACACTCTACCGCTACGCAACGGAGAACTGGCCTATTTCAGCGGCATTGCTCGCGATGGTTGGCTATTCCCCGATCGAATTGCCAGCGACCGCAGCCCGAGACGCAATTCCCGGACGGGCGCATCAATTCCTTCTATTGCCAGGGCGTCGGCCTAGACTCGGAAACGAAGCGCAGCAGGAAGAATTTCGGCGTTCAGCGGTACGCTACCTACGTCCTCGCCGTCGCAATCGATCAAGGCCGCCGCTTCGCCTGCGGCTGGCTTGATACGCAGACCTTGCGCACGGCGTACGTTAACCCCCGGGCAGGATTGAATTGTCCCGTTGTAGAGATTCTTGCTGTACCAGAGCGATTGCAGCATGTTCCAATCCTCGATGAAGACGATGTCAAACCAGCCGTCTCCAATTCTGGACTCCGGGCTGATCTGCATACCGCCGCCAAAGAACTGACCGTTGCAAATAGCCAGAGTAACTATGCGGTGTTCGCTGCTGCGACCGTCGGGCCACTCGACGACAACGCCCTTCTTGCGATAGGTAAGAAGGCCGCCGGCTGAAGAGAGAAAATAGGATAAGCCGCCAAAACGCTTGGAGGATTGATTGACTGCCGAAACAACTTCGCCAGCCATTCCGCAGCCGGCGACATTGATGAAAAAGCGTTGGGCCTCCTTGCCGTCTTTTCCGCGGAATGTGAGGCGACCTACGTCTACGGGCGTCTCACGACCGTTCTTCACTGCCTCCAGGGCCAGGTTGAGATCAGCGGGTACGCCCAGTGAACGGCAGAAGTCGCCTCCGGTCCCGCGATTCACCACTGCCAACGGAGGCTTGCGGGCCGGAACGCCGGGCGCAAAGTAGCCATTCACGACCTCGGATATTGTGCCATCGCCGCCAACGACAACGATGCAGTCGGGCTTATTGCGCAGGGCCTGGGCGGTGATCCGGGTTGCCGCGCCTGGTGCGTCCGTAAAATCGTACGTAAATTCGCCCAGACGCGTCCGAATCATAGATTCCAGTTCCTGCCATGCTTTGCCTGTGGCGCCGCCAGAAGAACGGGGGTTGATCACGAAGTGGTACTTGCGCTGGAACATGCCGGTCGTACGGGAATGCGCCTCAAGGCAATGACAACTACAATTCACCGGTCCCAGAATGAGCTTTTACCCTGAAATCAAATACGATATAAACTATGCCCGCGAAAATCTTCGCTGGAATGGATGGGGCGCCTACGATCATCCCTTCTTGCTCGAAAAGCAAATGCCGGCAATTCTGAAGCGGCTGCATGCAGCGATTGGAATCGTGGATTCACGCAGTACGCCATCCATCGCTCAGGAACGGTTGCGGATGCCTTCCTGCCGTCTAAAACGCAGCCAGCTGGCGGCGCTGGAGAGAATACTTGGCCGCGGCCAACTCTCAACCAGCCGACTCGATCGGATATTGCATTCCCGAGGTCAAAGTTACTACGATCTCATACGAATTCGAAATGGTCTTCTTGGCCACTGGGTGGACGGCGTCGCCTTTCCGCGAAATGAAGCGACTTTACTTAAATTGTTTCGCTGGGCGGAAAGCAACCGCTGCGCCCTCGTGCCGGTTGGCGGAGCTTCAAGCGTGGTCGGCGGTATAGAGGCCCTGCCGGGCAAATGCCGCAGTGTTCTGGCTCTCAACCTTCAGGAATTCCGCGGTCTGCTGTCCTTTGATGAAGAATCGCGGATTGCCACATTCGGAGCTGGCGCCTACGGTCCGCTGGTAGAGGCGGCGCTGAATCAGCGAGGATATACCCTGGGCCATTTCCCGCAATCATTTGAATATTCAACGATTGGCGGATGGGCCGCTGCACGCAGCGCCGGCCAGCAATCGATGCGCTATGGAAAAATCGAGGACTTGATTGTTGCCTTACGCATTGTGACTCCCCAGGGGGTGATTGAAACACTTCGAGCGCCGGCGCAGGCTGCCGGGCCTGATTTGAAGAATGCCCTGGTTGGAAGCGAGGGAATCTTCGGGGTGATCAGTCAGGTAACTGTGCATATCCGCCCCTTGCCCGAAAGGCGTTCCTATTTTGCCGCTTACTTTCCAGATTTTTCGCACGGCCTTGCTTTTGTGCGCGAAGCGTCCGGGCTAGGTCTGGCAATGGCGCGGCTGTCGGATGCCGCCGAGACGCGGATGCTGGAGCAGTTAGCCTATGCCGGCGGGAGGTCGGGCATGCTAGCCCGGGTTAAACAGTCATTACAGGACCGTTTCCTGCGATTGATTGGCATGCACAGCCAGCGATCCCTCGCAGTCATTGGCGTAGAAGGCGAACGGACAGAATGCGATGCTTTGGAGGCGCGGGCGAGAAAGGCGCTTCGCCGCCATGGCGGTTTTTTTGTTGGGTACGGACCGGGTCGAAGCTGGCTGCGCGGCCGGTTCAATATGCCCTTTCTGCGAAACCATCTGATGGACCAGGGCATCGGCGTCGATACAATGGAAACATCCGTGCAGTACTCGAAGTTGTCGCAGCTGCACCAAAGTGTTCTGCAAACGCTTTCTGCTGCAACCCGGCACAACGTATCCATGGCGCATGTCAGCCACAGCTATGCCGACGGCGCTTGCCTGTATTTTACAACGATGTTCGACATCGATGAGCGCAACCCTGTTGACCAATGGCGACGCCTGAAACGCGCTACAACAGAATCGATCATTGCCGCCGGCGGTTCGCTATCCCATCATCACGGCGTGGGCGCCGATCATCGTGCCTGGTATTCGCGTACGTATGGAAAACATGCCGCGGCGCTTCTGGCAGCATGGAAGCGGGATCTTGATCCGGGCGGTATATTGAATCCGGATAAAGTGTTTAATCGGGCGGCAAAAGGAGACCGGCAATGAACTCTGAGGGCGGCTATGTTGTGAGCGGCGCCAGCCGCGGAATTGGCCGAGAAATTGTTCGGCAGCTGACGCGCAGCGGCGCACGGGTATTTGGCGGCGTCCGCGATCCGGCAGCAGCAGCTGCTGCCGATCTTGACGAATTTTCAGAACGTATTGAGTACCTGCCTCTTGACGTCTCCGACGGCGATTCTGCTCGCCGCTTCGCCAGTATTTTGCAGCATCGAAACACTAAGCTACTGGGGCTTGTCAACAACGCCGGCATATTGCCGGAGCAGTCGCCGGGACAAGGCGTCGAGGACGAAATTGAGGCGATGCGCGAGGCGTTGGAGACAAACACATTTGGCGCGCTGCGGCTGACGCGTCTGTTGGCGCCGATGATGAGCGCCGGCGGCTGCGTGGTCAATGTTTCCAGCGGCATGGGCCAACTCGCCGATATGAACAGCGGCTATAGCGCCTATCGCGTTTCCAAGACCGCCCTGAATGCTATCACTAAAATTCTTGCTGAAGAATACGGCGCCCGAGGGATCAAGGTAAACAGCGTTTGTCCGGGTTGGGTACGCACGGATATGGGCGGCGCGAGCGCCCCGCGAAGCGTTGAGCAAGGCGCTGATACAATTGTTTGGTTATTGCAGCAGGGTGCACGGGCGCCCGGTGGAAAGTTCCTCCGAGACCGGCAGGAAATTCCGTGGTAGGGTCCATTTCGGGCGCAATGCAGGCGGTCCTTTTCGATTTCGACGGAACACTTGCAGATACATGGCGTCTGTACATCGAGGCTTATCGCCGCACACTGGAATGGTTTCGAGGAGAGCCGCTGAATTCGGAGGAGATCATCGCCATGCGGCCAAAGGCGGAAATCCGGTTCTTTCTCGATCCGCTCTATCGGGACAATTTTGACCAACTGTATGCCAGGTTTCTTAGCTACTACGAGAAAGCGCATGATGAATTCTTTGACGGTTTCTATCCCGGGGTAAGAGAACTGTTGCTTGGACTTAGAAGCCGGCAATTGCGAATCGGCTTAATCAGCGGCAAGAGCCGACCCAGTTTCGTCGTTACCGAAAACCGTTTCGCGGAAGCAGACTTTGATGTCGCAGTTTTTGACGAGGATGTGAATCGTCCCAAGCCTGATCCTGAGGGGATTCTTCGCGCCTGCAACGCTTTAGGTTTGTCGCCGAATGATTGCTGCTATGTAGGCGATTCCAGTGTGGATCTACATGCGGCGCGTTACGCGGGCTGTTCCTTTGTGGCAGCGCTGTGGTCCAAAAACAGCGTAGAACAGGCCGAGTTTCGATCGCTCTGTGCGCCCTACGATGATGTACTCTTAAGCGAGGAACCTGGCGAACTGCTGCTCTGGCTCAACGAAGTTCAGAAACAATCGTAGTCTCCTGCATGCCGAGATCCAGAGCGCCGTCGCTACTGGCGATGGAGGCGTGGATTACATCGCCATCCTTCAAATAGCGGGGACTTTCTGCTTGTTTGCGGACGAAAAGTCGCATCAGCTGCGCCTCGGAATAGAAGAGTCCCAAAATGCGTCGCTGCCAGGCCTTGCCAACCTGCATTGCCACGCCGGAGGGCGTCCCCGTCAGGACAAGGTCGCCCGGAGCGAGATCAACGATTCGACTGAGCTCGCTGAGCGTCTCATGCGGCGGATAGATCATATTGGCGGCAAGTGAAGATTGACGGAGCTCGCCATTGACCCTGAGCTTAAGCTCCAGTTCGCTCCAGCGGCTTCGTTCCCTTCGTGTCGGCAGGAATATCCAGGGGCCGGTTGGACAGAAGCCACGATAGCTCTTGCCCTTGAACCATTGGCCCTGAGGTACTTGAACATCGCGCGCACTCAGGTCGTTGGCAATGATCATGCCGGCAACGTAGTCAAACAAATCATCCGCGCTGATGCTACGCGGTCTGTTCAGCGGCGTACCAATCACCAGACCGAGTTCAATTTCGTAATCCAGCAGCCGCACGCCATGGGGGCGGACAACGGCGCTGCGCGGTCCGTTGAGCGAGGAATCCGCTTTCTGGAATAGCAGGTTAAAGGTCTTGTCTTGTGGTCGAAAGCCAGTCTCCCGGATGTGCTCGAGATAGTTTTTTCCCTGGCAGATGATGCGGCAGGGCTGAGTAATCGGACTGAGCAATTCGGATTTCTCAATTGGACTCCCCGGGAGGCGGGCGACGTTCTTTCCCTGCGCGTAGGGCGCAGCGGCTTCAAGGGCCTCCGCCGTACTGAGCGGCCGATTCGAAAGTCGCAGCAGCCGACGTCCATCGACGAAAGCCCATCCGATTTGCTTGCCAGTGCGAACGCGAGCCAGCTTGAGTCCCATTGTACCTGCCCTGGCCTCAAGCAACCGAACGCTGGCCTCGGGTCAAGCGCTTGGCGCCTTTTCCATGCTTTCCAGCGCAATCCGCTCATTGTGGACCAGCCGTCCGTCGGAGGATCCCCCGCTGCATGGACTACGGGCGCTATCTCTGCTGATGATTCTTGGTCTGCACTACTGGTTGGCGCTGGGCCAACTGGGCATAGCGCCAGAGCCATCGCTGCTTGCAGAACGTTCATTGAATCGACTCGATTGCGGAATGGATCTATTTTTCGTGTTGAGCGGGTTCCTTATTGCACGAATGCTCAAAGATTCTCCGACCTTGGCGGCGGGCCAGTTCTACTGGAACCGCTTGATACGTATCGCGCCGGCGTTTCTGATCTTCGTGGCCTGCAACGCCCTGGTTGTCCTGTATTTCGCATCTCTGGCCGGGACGCAAGGGAATGCGATTCGCCGCGAACTGATCGTCGGGTTGTGCTATGATCTGCTCTATCTGAACAATTACGCCGGCCATAGCACCGCGATCCACCTCTGGTCGCTGGGAGTCGAGGTGCAGTTCTACCTGGTTGCGCCGTGGATTTTTTGGGCGCTTCGAAAAGTTAAGTGGGCATGGCCACTGTTCTTGGCGCTGGCATTGATTACGCCTTTCGCATTACGGCTGGCTTACGGGGTGCAGGGCGCCGCTTATCAATTTACCCACCTGCGAATGGATTCGCTTGCTGCGGGATCCCTTGTCGCCTTCCTGCCCTCGCCCGTAGAATCACAATTGCTATCGTCACTGCGAAGCTTAGGCGCTTTGCTGGCGGCCCTGGCTCTGGCGTTTTGCTTACTTTGCCCGGAAACGGTTGGCGGCTACTCAGCGTGGCGGTACAGCCTGCAGCATGTTGCATTTGCAACGCTGCTCTGGCTAGCGCTGGCCCCGGGCGCCTTACGTTTTCTGCTCAGCGCACGCGTCTGGTTGCCGATTGCCAGAGTAAGTTACGGCGCCTATCTATGGCATATGCTTGCCGGCGGTTATGGCGCAAGCGCCTGGCTAAATTCAAAGGGAGCAACAATTACTCAATGGCAGCTGGTTGTCGGCTTTTTTGTATTTGTTGGGATGGCGATTTTGGCCGGCCTGGTATCGTTTATCGTTCTGGAGTCTCCGCTGCTGCAATTGCGACGCGGGCATCGGAAATAGAAAAGCCGGCCCCCCTCGAGGCGCCGGCCCGAACAAGTGACAACTCTGTCAGTAATTATTGAGCTTCGTTGACCAGCTTATGAAGCTCTTCAAGCGATGCTGCGACTTTGACGCCTGGGATATTCGTTCCAATGGTGGCGACGAAGGAGCCCTTTACATCGCCTCTGAATGAAGTCAGGGTGATGCGGTAAACTCCGCGAACCAGAGCCTTCAGCGGATCATTCAAGTCGGTCTGCGCACGGAGCAGCGAATTGTAGGCCGAGCCGCTGGGATTTGCCGGAACTTCGCTACTGTCATCATTGGTTGCCAACGTTTGCAGAGCGCGTCCGCCATTGCGAATCCTTGCAGGATCGATGATGTCCATGCGCTCCAGCACGAGATAAGTGTCGAAGAAGGACTGCGGATCGCCCGCAAAGTTGTCTTTGAAAGACTGGCTGACAAAGTCCGCGTTCGTTGCGTCAGACGGCGAGTACATGCTGATGCCGACCTCATCAATTGCCGCCGGAACCCAGAAATACAGGTAGTAGGCGTTTTTGCCATTGTATTGACCATCCGGGCGCGTTCCGGGTTTGATATATCCCAGATATTGAACGTAGCTTACGTACGGCGCGGAAACCATTCCACCGTAGCTGTTTGAGCTTGAAAGATGCCCGGTCTTGCAGCCAGCCAGCGCAAATAGCGAGATTGCCGCCAGAAGCGCAGCCCCCATCAGTTTTGACTTCATCGTGTCCTCCAAAGTTTGCCAGGTAATGTCGAGAGCCTGGTTCCAGGTGGAACCGGAGGCGCCAACCCGGCGCAATCGCCAGGAGCGTTGCCATTACAGCCGGGTTAGCAAAGTGTGAGTGGTCAAGAGTTTCTGAGTGAGAGAAAGGAAAAATGCAGTCGCGGCGTGTTAAACTGCGGATTTTGCCGACGGCTTGCGAAAAAATACGATCGCGGCGCCAGTAGCGCCAAAGCAGGGCGAGACCAGGGCGCCGATGGCGGGCACCAGCAATAGCAGCAAAGCTGCCAATCCATTGCCAAACATTTCCGGATAGTTATTGCGAGCCAGCTCGCGGCGCTGCCGCGCGCGCGGCGCTTCTCGCTCAAAAGGCAAATCAAAATTGCTGCGACCGTTCACGTAGCTCTGGGCAATGATATTGATCGCAGGTTGGAAGGGGCCAGTCGGGAGGCTTACCAACAAAGCAATCAATCCGCCAATAGCCAATTTGGCGCCTAGCCAGGCGCCCAGCGCAACATTCCAGGCGTCCTCGCGTATCCGCGTCCGGCGCGATTCTCCGCGCTCGATTCGTTCTATGGCTTCCACCAGCGGTCCAAGAAAGGGCGCAACCAAAATGCTGATCAGGGCGCGATAGGAGACGAAAGCTAGCACCAGTGCTGCAATCAGTGAAACTACACTCACCACCGCGGATAGCCACGCGGGCGTATTTTCCGCTGTCCGGCCAAGGTATTGCAGAATTTCGGCTGTCGCCATCCCGGCGCCCAATCCAAGGGCGTGGGATACAAAATAGTAAATCGCAGCTACCAGCCCGGCCGCTACTACGAAGCTCAGCGCCAGCGGAGTAAATGCATAGCTCCACAGCCCGTGCCGCGTGAGGTAAGCAGGCGCGCCAAATACGGCGCGGAAACTGCCAAAGAAACGCTGCGCCGCAGTGGTCATTATCTACTCCCAGGCGCAAGCACGCAAGCGCCGACGCCTATGCCATCAATCTTCCAGCAATCGTAGCAGGTTGTCGCCTGGAATTTGCTGCAATCCCATGTGGTGGAGTAATCGCGCGCGATTGTCGGCAACGCTGATATTCTGGAGTTCGAGCGCTCCAATTCGATCGCGCGGCGAAAAAGCCGAATCGGTCTTTTCCATACTGAGCTTTTCAGGATTGTATGCGGCGCCGGGCGCTTCAGTTGAGACCAGCGTATAGTCGTCGCCTCGCCGCAACTCCACGGTAACGCGGCCGTCGACTGCGCCGGCTACCCAGCGGATCAAGGCTTCCTTGAGCGCCATCGCCTCCGGGTCATACCAACGACCTTCGTAGAGCCAGCGCGCCAGTCTGCGGCCCAGTTGAGCATAGGTATCGAGCGTATTTTCATTGTGAATGGCGCTCAGCAGCCGCTCATAGCAAAGACTCAATAGCGCCATTCCTGGCGCCTCGTAAATTCCCCGGCTCTTCGCTTCGATTACGCGGTTTTCGATCTGGTCGCTCATTCCCAGGCCATGCCGCCCGCCAATGGCATTTGCTTCCAGGAACAACTCAGCCAATGAAGAGAAGGCGCGACCATTGATGCCCACCGGCCTTCCTGCTTTAAAATCGATGGCAACACGCTCGCGATCTATGTGAACTTCGTCTCTCCAGAAGGCGACGCCCATGATCGGTTCAACAATGTGCATGCTACGATCGAGATGTTCGAGATCCTTTGCTTCATGCGTCGCTCCAAGCATATTGGAATCGGTGCTGTAGGCCTTTTCCACGGATGTCCGGTAAGGCTTCCCTATTTGGACAAGGTATTCGGACATCTCGCGCCGCCCGCCAAAGCGCTCCACAAAGGCTTCATCCAGCCACGGCTTGTAAATCATCAGTTCCGGATTTACCAGCAGGCCATAGCGATAGAATCGCTGAATATCGTTGCCCTTGTGGGTGCTGCCATCGCTGAAAATATGAACATTGTCTTCCTGCATGGCGCGGATGATTGCCGTGGAGGTAACTGCGCGCCCCAACGGCGTCGTATTAAAGTATCGTTTTCCGCCCGTAGTAATGTGGAAGGCGCCGCACTGAATTGCCCGAAGTCCTTCGCGCGCCAGCGATTCGCGACAGTCGATGATTCGAGCGCCGTCGGCCCCGTAATGAGTAGCAATGCCAGGAATACTGCCGACGTTCTCCTCATCGGGCTGCGCTAGATCTGCGGTGTAAGCGTGGACCAGGAGACCTTGCTCTTTCATCCAGGCGACGGCGGTTCTGGTATCCAGCCCCCCGGAAAAAGCGATGCCGATCCGCGCGCCAGCGGGCGGCAATTTGGAATAGATTCTGGCCATGCGGTCGCGTGGCGGCAGCGGCTCAGTCTGTAAATCAGAATGAATTGCCGGTCCCAAAAGTGTCATTGACGGGGCCCTGACCTAAGACTTGCCTCGAATCGTGCCTATCTTTCTGAATCACCAGCCGGCGGAGTTGCGAATTCAGCGGCGCGAAGTAAAGGCCGACTTGCTTTATGAAAATTCGCGTGAATTGGCCTTTCGCGTCGCCGCCTCAGAGATGGCGCAAGAGGCGCCATCCGTCGGCGCGCTCGACCAGTTGCGTGAGATGCTGGGTCCCAAATCCGTACGGGTGGTCTACCGCCAGGGCAACTATCGGTGTATTTTCGAGTCGCGGATGAACCTTCTGGAGGCGGATCGCAGTTGCCCTGATGGCAGTTATGTTTTGACTCTTCAGTTGCCGGCAAGAGTACGACGAATACTGGACCTGTCCTCGAATCTCGGGAATGGATGATGGATTTCCCAGGCAGCGTGTATCAAAATGCAGAATTGCAGGTCGCGGCCTGGCGACAGCAACGGGCGCCGGGTCCAGCTGTCGCTCCTGCGCCACTGGCGCCGTCGCCGGCTGAACTCATTGCCCATAATGGCGATGAGTTTCTAGTTCAAGCAACGCGACTCATCTGGGGACGAAAACCCGGACCAAAGCAGCTGCGTCACCTGCGCAACAGGCTGGCGGAAACGCGCAGCAAGGCGGCGGTGCTGTGGGATTTACGATTGCGCTACGAAGGGCGATTGCAAGGGAGCCCGCTGCAGCCATTGCTTATTCTATTGCCGGCAGCGCTGATTGGGCTTTGCCGCCAAAGGCTGAAACTTGACGGCAACAAATGAAACGCGCCGCGCAGCCATTCTCGCGCCGGCATGGGAACGTGATGATGCGGTGGGCAATGACGTTCAGGGGATGGCGGATGCACTTCGACGACAGGGTTGGGAAACCTGCGTCTTTGCACCCAATGGCGAGCGCGGCCTTACGTTTCGACATCCGCGTCGCCTGCCAGGATTTCTGCGCAACCGCCGTGATCTATTGATCTATCACTACTGCATCGGCTGGCCAGAGGCGCTGCAGCGTCTTCGTGATACGCCAGCGCAGGTCGTCATCAAGTACCACAGCATTACGCCGCCGCAATTCTATGAACCATACAATCCTGCCATCGCAGCAATCTGTGAGCAGGGCGTTGCTATGCTTGCGGAGTTTGCGCAACTTGACGGCGTGCGCTGGCTGGCCGATTCAGCTTACAACGCCGCCGAGCTGGCGGCCCATGGCCTGGAGGCCGGGCGAGCGGCGATCGTGCCGCCCTTTCACCGCATTGAGCAGATGCTGGCCGAACCGACGGACCTGCGCCGTTTTGCGGCCTGGCGCGCCAGCAGCGTTGAACAACCGCGATTTGTAATGGTGGGCCGCATCGCGCCAAATAAAGGATACGTCAGGCTGCTCCAATCCTTTGCCGAGTTGATTGCCCAAACGGGCAGAGCTGCGCAGCTGATCTTGCCGGGTCGGCGTTCGGCACAGATCCCTGACTTTAATCAGCAGCTCGATTTGCTAATCGCGAAACTTGGAATTTCCGAAAACGTGTGCTGGGCCGGTCGACTGAATAGCGCCGCTCTAAAGGCCGCCTATCTGGCGGCAACGGCCTTCGTAAGTTTGAGCGAACACGAAGGGTTTTGCGTTCCTCTGGTGGAAGCAATGGCTCTGGGCACGCCGGTCATCGCGGCAGCTGCCGGGGCCATGGCCGAGACCCTTGGCGATGCCGGGCTCGCAGTGACACGTTCGGAACCACTGGAAATTGCCGCCTTGCTCTGGGAAACGGCCCAAGATACCGAACTCTGTCTGGCGATGGCGCAGCGCGGGCGCGCCCGTTATCTCGAATGCTTTCATCCGCAACGGATTGAAGAACTCTTTCTGGCCGCAGTGGATGCGGAGCGAGCGCAACCCACTGTCCGGGAGCTTCGCAATTGAAAGAACGCATCGCCGTCATTGTGCAACGCTGGACGCCCGAAGTTGTTGGCGGTTCGGAACGCAATGCAATGCGAATTGCTCGCTACCTTGAGCCCGCTTTCAAATGCGAATTGCTGACAACAACGGCAAGCGACGCCGAAAGCTGGCGCAATGAGCTGCCATCTGGCGTGGAAATCTACGAGGGAATGCTGGTTCGTCGATTTCCGGTGATTGGCGAGCGCGGAAGCTACTGGCGAAAGTTGCACGCGCAAATGACCGGCGCATTCCGAGAGTTCGAAGCGGGAGACTCGTTGGCCGACGCGGCTGCCGCCATTTACAGCGAATGGAGCGTTGCTGCGCAACTGGAATGGCTGCGCGCCCAGGGTCCGTACTCGCCGGAACTTGCGGACTTTCTCTATCGTAACCGAAATGAGTATCGGGCATTCATATATGTGACTTATCTTTATGCTCCCACATATTTTGGTATGGAGACGACGCCGCCGTCTCGCAACCTGCTGGCGCCGACCCTGCACAATGAACCCGTCGCTTATTTGCCGATTTTTGGCGCTATGGTCCGTCGCGCGCGCGCCCTGATTTTCCACAGCGATGCGGAAGGCGCGCTGGCGCAACGCTTGTGGGGGGCTTGCGACCATCTGACGCTGCCGGTGGGCATTGATCAAACGCCGGCGCTCTCTGGACCGCTGCCATCAGGCATTCGCGCCCCTTATCTGCTCTACAGCGGTCGCCTGGATGCTGGCAAGGGACTTCCCGGGTTGATTGATGCCTGCAATCCGCTCAAGGGTACAGTGCAACTTGTACTGACCGGAGAAGGACCAATGCACATTCAGGCAGCTGACTGGCTAAGGAACTGTGGCTTCGTCAGCGATGAACTGCGGCGGCAATTGATGGCCCAAGCGCTTGCCTTTATTATGCCCAGCGTCATGGAAAGTTTTAGCATTGCCAGCCTCGAAGCAATGGCCCAGGGAACTCCGCTCATAGCCCTGCGGGCAAGCGCTGTGCTGCGTGAACACGTCGAGCGCAGCGGCGGCGGATTGCTTCTGGATGACTGGTCCGAACTTGGCGACGCGGTTCATCGCTTGCTGGCGGCGCCGGACTGGTGCAATCAGCTTGGCGCGCGCGGGCGAAAGTATGTTGCTGATCAATTTGACGATCAACGTGCGGCTGACCTGTTAGTGGGGAGCGTACGTCAGTGGACGCGGCCGCTTAAGGGCTGACGACGTCGCGCAGATATTCCGGCTGGGCCTGCCACACCACCATGGCGCGACCTGCGGGATTGGGTTGTGGTACATTCAAAGCCAGCATCGAACCAGGCGTGAAGTAGAAGCCGGAATCGCGCAGGCCAGTGAGCCAGGCCGCGACTTGCATCACTTCCGGAGAATGAAAGACCCACAGGTTGCAGCCGCCGGCGCGGTCCTCATAGAAGATAGTTTCGTAATCTTCGATGTCGGCGCCGGGCTTCAACCGTGAATCCGTTTCCGGTTGCGGGGCCTTGCCATTGAGCTTGCTCAGGGTTTGTGCGACTATTTCCGCGGTCTGTGTGGCCCGGAGCAGCGGACTGTGGCGAATATGAAGCATCCCCCAGTGGCAGCCGCTGAGCAAGCGAGCCATGCGACTGGCATCGGACCTGCCCTGGGCGGTCAGCGCTCGCGAATCATCATCGTCGCCGGGGGCAGCCTCGGCGTGTCGCATCAGAACTAGCTTCACGGGTCCAGAGCAGGGACGCGGCGGTGACAGGCCAAGTCGAAATACGTGAATTGATGGACTGCCGGGTCGCCGGCAGCGACAGCGGCCCCATGGCCAATGCAGCCGTCATCGAAGCTCACTCTCTGACCAAGAACTATGGCGCGGCGCCCGCCTTGCGTAGCCTGGATCTACGCGTTGGACGCGGCGAGATTTTTGGCTTCCTGGGCCCCAATGGCGCAGGCAAAACTACCTTTATCAAGATCTTGCTCGACTTCATTCGAATCACGGCAGGCGAAGTGCAGATCCTGGGGAGCGCTCCGGCCGATCTGGACCGCCGCCGAATTGGCTACCTGCCGGAACGTATTGCTATTCATCCATTCTTGAGCGGACGCGAGTTTCTCCACTACCATGCCAGACTGCTGGCAATTCCACGCTCCGAACGGGCCAGTCGCGTGGCGCGAGTGCTCGAGCGCGTGCACATGAGCATGGATGCCGATCGGCGCGTGGGAACCTACTCCAAGGGTATGACGCAACGGATCGGCATCGCCCAGGCCTTGCTTGGCGACCCTGAGATCTTGCTCCTGGATGAGCCAATCTCAGGGTTGGATCCCATTGGCATTCAACAGATGCGCGAGATCATTCTTCAGGAGCGTGAGCGCGGCGCGACGGTGCTTGTAAATTCCCATCAGTTGCTGGAAGTAGAGAAGACCTGCGATCGCGTTGCAATCTTGAATCGTGGCCTTGTGGTAGCGCAGGGCAGTCGCGACGAAATCGCAGCGCGAAGGGGACTTTCGCTTACGGTCGATGCGATGACCGACGCGATTCGCGGCGCCATTCTTGCCGCCGACGCAGCTGCCTCAGTCGAAGGCTGTACCGCGACTTTGCAGATCACGGATGAAGAAAGAGAGCGCAAATTTCCTGCATCTATCGTCGAAGCAGGCGGACGGATCTTGAACTACTCGCAAAGTCGCGAGAGTCTGGAAGAAGTATTCTATCGATTGGTGAAGGGCGCCGGGGCCTAGCTCAAGATTGCTTCCGGAGAGGATGAAGCATATGATGCAGAGATTGGAACTGAGTTTGCAGCGCATTGGCGTCATTGCTGGCCTGACTTACCGGGAAGCAGTACGGCGGCGACTTCTGGTCATATTGCTGGCCGGATGCTTTCTTTTTATGGGTCTGGGTTTCGGCTGCGGGGCCACTTGCCGGGCCGTTACCGATTCTGGACGCAAGCAGCAGCGGGTTGAGTACGAGCAGAGCCTGATGCAAGCGGGAATACCGGCCGAGCAACGCGCCGCGATGTTGGCGGAAATGGATAGCCGCAGTCCTTCCGACGATGCCGTTGCGGCAACCGTGAAGAATCTTCTGGTTACCATTTCTTTTTTTTCGCTCACTTCCTGGGTCTTCTTGCTTGCCCTTTTCTTTACGCCCTTTCTGGCCCTGGCCGATTTGCGCACAAGCATGCATACGCTCTTGCTGGCGCGTCCGGTTGCACGCTGGGAATACCTGGTCGGGAAGTATCTCGCGGTACTTGGCATCCTGGTCGTCTCCGGCGGGCTGCTGGTAGCCTGTTATTTGCCGCTGATGAAGCTTTCTACGGGCTTCTGGGGCGAGGAGCTTTTGCCCTCCATGTTGATTGCCCTGGAGGGTTTTGCGCTTTGGACGATGCTGCTATTCTTTCTAACAATTTGGTTGGGCAGGTTCCCGGCGGTCTTTCTTTCGCTCCTCCCGCTCGCGCTCAGTTTTATTCCATCCTACTTCCTGATGTCCGGGCGAATGCCGGAAAGTGAGGTATTCCGTCCGGTGGTTTATCTGCTGGGTTACGGATTGCCACAGATCGGCCTGAATCTCTTCTACGCCTATACGGAGATTATGTCGCGGATTCCCGAGTTGCGCGGAGGACTCCAACAACTTGGTTTGGGTCAAATTGGCGCAAATGCCGGGCAGATTTCATTGGCCATCAATTTGGCCTGGATCGTTGGACTGGGGGCGGCCTCCATCGCGTTATTCAAGCGTCGCGAACTGGAAAACTAGCTGAAAAATTACTCCCGGCTTGTGAGCGGGCGCGTTCTGGAATTGCGCCCTGCAAAGCCGAAGATTAGGAATGGCCACAGGAATCCCCGCCGTGAGTACCAATCAGGCCTTGCAGCAAATTAACGACAATATTGACGTCGCCGTGCGTGACGGGCGTGCCCTGACGCTTAAGACGCACCGCATGACGGACCTCGTGGAAAAGCACATCCAGCATGCCATCGAGAGCATTCTTGATAAGAATGCTCGGCCGCAGCTGGTGACAACGGTCTATACGATCCTCAAAGAGCTGGTAATCAATGGTTGCAAGGCGAACCAGAAGCGGGTCTTTTTTGAGGAGCGCGGACTGAGCATCAACAACGAAGCCGACTACGCCCGCGGAAACGAAGAATACAAACGGATCTTCTCCGAGCAGATGGCCTTCGAGTACGGGCAGAAGGCGCGAACGAAGGGTTACTTCTGTTTGATCGATTTTCAGTTCGATCAGGATGGCCTTACCGTGGAGGTCGTCAACAACACGGGCATTGCGCGGCAGGAAGAGGCGACGATGCGCGAGAAGTTCAAGAAAGCGATGAGCTACAATGATATCGCTGAATTCTACATGGATCAGGCAATGTCCTCCGAATCCGAGGGGGCGGGGCTTGGTATTGCTTTGATCATCATCCTGTTGAAGGGCGAAAATATCGATCCTGGAATGTTTCGCATCATTACTGAAAAAGATCGCACGATGGCGCGCCTTGAAATCCCGTTCACCGAAAAATTTATCAGCAAACGCTCCCTCGAGCGCAGCCAGTAAGCGCGTCAGTCCGCCGCTGCGGATCAGCGTATGCCTGATCTTGCACAATGAGGCGATCCGACTTGAGCGCTGTCTGCAGTCCGTTCGCTTCGCGGATGAAATCGTCGTCGTTGATAGCTTCAGCAGCGATGACACAGCCAGGATTGCTCGCCGCCACGGCGCCAGAGTCGTTGCTCGCCGCTTCACAGGTTACATCGACCAGAAGAACTTTGCCATTTCATTGGCCCGCGGCCGCTGGATCCTGGTTATTGACGGCGATGAAGTTTGCAGCGAGGAGCTGGCGCTGGAGCTGCAGGAAATCGCCGCCCAGTTAACGCCAGCATTCCAGGTTTACAAACTGCCGCGCATCAGCTACTACCTCGGTCGTTGGATCAAACACGGCGGCTGGTTTCCCGATTACAATATTCGCTTCTTTGTTCGAGGCGCCGCTGACTTTCAAGGAGGGCGGGTTCATGAAACCGGGCGCACCGCGCTACCAACGGGCGTCACCAGCGGCGTTCTGGAACATTACGGTTATGCCGATCTCAGCGATCATCTGCAACGGATCGATCGTTATACCAGCATGGCTGCCAGCGATCGTGTTGGTTCTGGTAAACGCAGCTCCCCACTTGCAGCCGTGATCAAGGGAATCTGGAAATTCCTGGTCATCTATTTGTTTCGCGCCGGCTTTCTCGATGGCTATGCGGGGCTGGCGCTTGCTTCGATGGGCGGATACTACAATTTCCTGAAGTACGCCAAGTTGTGGGAGGTGAACCAGAGATTCAGGGACTTTCGCAATAGCAATGAGCGAGCAAAAGGCCGGCCGGTATGAGTCGTCTGGGGGCCTTGCTTTCGCTCTACGAGCGGCGCGATGCAATACAGGATGAGAGGTCAACGAGCGCCGTAGAGCCGCCGCTGGGCGCGCAGAAAAGGGATAGCGAAGAGCTCTTCGACCTGAGTTTCGAACGTCTCGGGGAAGGCGCGTTGCTACGCCGCTGGCGATCCGATGATCCGCAGGCCGGTCGCTTTCGCTTTTCCAGGTACATGCCGCTTTCGCTGAGTCCTTTGCTGGAGCTTGCCTTGTGGCCCGGCGCCCAAACCGTAGCCGCCGACGAAATCGCCTTTCTCGATGTGGAAAGCACCGGGCTCTCGCGCGGAGTTGGAGTCGTTCCCTTTTTGATAGGCCTCGCGATGATTGATTCCAGCGGCGTTTCAGTAGAGCAAATTCTGATGCCGTCGCCCAGCGCAGAGGAGCGCTGTCTGGAATATTTGAGCTCGCGGCTGTCTTCCTTTGAGTATCTGGTTACCTTTAACGGAAAATCCTTCGATGCTCCCCTGATTCGCAATCGCCTGCTCCTGCACCGAAGGCCACAGTTGCCGCGCCTGGCACACTTTGATCTGCTACACGTCTTTCGGAGATTGATTTCCCGCGAGGCAATGCCCGGGCGAAGACAGGCGGATCTGGAGCGCGAACTGCTTGGCCTCGATCGAGGCGACGATCTTCCGGGAGCAGAAGCGCCGCAGATTTACTTTGATTGGCTCAACTACGGCCACGATGCTGGCATGGCTCGTGTCCTTGAGCACAACCGACTGGATCTGGTCGGCATGTGCTTTCTGATGCTGGAGGCCATACATATCTATGAACGGCGCGATGGCGGTCGGCGACTGCTGCGCTCCGGGTTGGCGCGAACCCTGCTGCGCAATCAACACATTGAAGAAGCGATCGTAATGCTTGGTTCAAGGCTGGAAGAGGATCGGGATGCGCCCTTGCGCCGCCGTGATTTAATCCTGCTGGCCCAACTTTATCGAAGGCTTGGCCGAAATAGCGACGCAGCTCAAGCCTTGTGGCAAGCAATTCGGGACCATGACTGCGATGTGTCGCGGATGATGTTGATGCGCCTGCAGGAGCATCGGTTGCACGACTACGATGGGGCATTGGCGCTCTGCCTCGAAATGTTGGTCAAGGCCAGCAGGACAGAAACGGTCTACGGGGCGGAGGAATTGGGTCGCCGGCGCCTGCGCCTGGAACGCAAGCGCCAGCGGCAATCGGCTTGACCGGCGCTTCAGGATTATGTCCTTTCCAATTTCGGGGCCGGACCATGAATCTTCCGCAATTTCTCGACTTTCTGAATGCAGATCCCCATTTTTCTCCGTGCATCACCGGCAGCGTTACTCTGCCGGCGGCCGACGCCGAATATGCCTCAGCTCCGCCGGAGCTGGATCCGCGCCTGTTGAGGGCCCTGCAGGGCCGCGGAATCCGGCAACTTTACTCCCATCAGAGTGAAGCGGTGAGCGCAGCGCTTTCTGGAAAAAACACGGTGGTGGTCACGCCTACGGCCTCGGGCAAATCGCTGACCTACATGCTTCCAATCTTTCAGCGCAAGCTAGAGAAGCCACACGCTCGCGCCCTGCTACTCTTTCCAACCAAGGCCTTATCCCAGGATCAGCAATCGGCTCTAAATCTCTTCAACGACGCCTGTGGCACGGACTTTCGCATCTTCACCTACGATGGCGATACGCCTCCAGCAGCGCGCCGGAAGATTCTGGAGGCCGGCGACTTTGTCATCACCAATCCGGATATGCTGCATGCCGGAATCCTGCCGCATCACACGCAATGGATCAAGCTCTTTGAGAACCTGGAGTTCGTGGTACTCGACGAAGTTCATACCTACCGCGGCGTTTTTGGCAGTCATGTTGCCAATCTGCTGCGGCGCTTGCAGCGCATTGCCGCCTTCTATGGCGCGCGCCCGCAATTTCTGGCAAGCTCGGCAACTATTCTAAATCCAGGCGAGCACGCTGAACGTCTTGTTGAACAAAGATTTCATTTGGTAAACCGGAACGGGGCTCCGCGCGGCGAGCGCAACATAGTGTTCTACAATCCGCCGGTCGTGAATCGGCAACTTGGAATCCGCGCTTCTTCTCTAAAGGAAGCGGCGGCGCTTGGCGCCTTCTTGCTCAAGAATCACATTTCGACCATTTTCTTTTGTCGCAGCCGGATGCGCGTCGAACTGCTTTTCACCTACCTCTGCGAACGGTGTCCAGAATTGCGCCAGCAGATACGAGCGTATCGCGGCGGCTATCTGCCCAACGAGCGACGTCGCATTGAGCGAGAGCTGCGCGAAGGCAAAGTAATCGGCGTCGTCAGCACCAACGCTCTGGAGCTGGGCGTAGATATTGGCCTTCTGGAAGTCTCGGTTACTTTAGGCTATCCGGGCAGCATAAGCAGTCTTTTGCAACAGTTTGGCCGGGCTGGTCGGCGCGGCGGTCCTTCGTTGTCGGTGCTGCTTGCTACTTCTGACGGCAGCGATCAGTATCTGATTTCGCATCCCGATGCATTTCTGGAAAAGAATCCGGAACAGGCGATGATCAATGCTGACAATCTGCTGATTGCTGCAGATCACATCAAGTGTGCAGCTTTTGAACTTCCCTTTTCCGAAGGCGATACGTTTGGCGCCTTTCCGGGCCTGAAGGAGGTGCTCGACTACCTGAGTGAACGACGCATCTTGAATAAGAGCGGCGAAAAGTATCACTGGATGAGCGATGTCTATCCCGCAAATACCTTCAGCATGCGCTCTGGCCCGCGCGAGAACTTTGCGATCATCGACGTTACGGAAAAAAGTCGGGAGGAGGTAATTGGAGAAATTGATCTGTTCGCAGCGCCGGTTACTGTTCACGAACATGCCATCTACATTCATCAGGGGCGGCAGTATTACGTGGAGCAACTATTGTGGGAAGATCGCCAGGCCCGCGTTCGCCGCATCGACGTCGACTATTATACTGATGCGCAAGATAAAGTTGAGCTTACGGTTCTTGAGGAAGAGGAGCGTCCGCGACGCGGCGGATTCGATCTTCGCCGCGGCGAACTGATGCTGCGCGTCAAGGCCGTGATGTTTAAGAAAATCAAACTGGAGACCCATGAAAATCTGGGATGGGGCGACATACATACTCCGGAAATTGAAATGCATACTCAGGGCGCCTGGATTCTGGTACCCGAGGAACATCCGCTTCATCGTCGTCTGCCCGCTGCTCAACTTGGAGCAGCCTTGAATGCTGCAGCCTCTGCGCTTGGAGTTGTAGCGCCTTTGTTTACGTTATGTGATCCGCGCGACATCCGGGTACGCGCCGAAGTTCGCATGGTTAGTTTCCGCCTGCCGGCGATCTATTTTTACGATTCCTTTCCGGGCGGCCTGGAACTCAGCTATCGCATTATCGAAAATCTACCGGTTGTCGCCGCCGCAGCCCGACAGCTCGTAGCCGATTGCGTCTGCAACGATGGCTGTCCTTCCTGCACCGGTGCGCCTGCGGAAGAGGGCAACCTGAAGGCGCTGGCGACGGAGATGCTTGGATTCCTGTGCGAAGACGGCGCAGCATTTGCCAGCGAACTATCGCCGACTCAGGAACATTCGCCTTTGGAGACAGTTCGCTCCAGGGCGTCGGCCTCCCCCGGTTCAAAAGAATGAATTTTGCCCGCATCGCTCCAGCTGCGATGAAGCGCGGCTGGATTCTGGCATTGCTGACGGCGGTCTGGGCCGCCATCTACTTGCTGCCGGGTAGCCAGAGCGCTGCTCTGCTGCAGCAGGGCGATGAGCCGATGCACGCTGCAACTGTCCAGGATACATTGCGCTCGGGGCATTGGCTTCTGCCACAGCTGAATGGCGAAATCAACTACTTCAAGCCGCCGCTGCTATTCTGGACGGCCACACTTCTGGCATCCCTGGCCGGGGAGCAAATCTTCGTATTGCGTCTATCATCCTTTCTTTTCACATTGCTGGCGGCCGCTGGCGTCGCCGCCTGCGTACGTCTTGCCCGTCAGTCGTTGTGTCAGGCAACAATTGCTGCATTGATCTATCTGTCGCTCTTTGGCGTAGCACGCTTTTCGCGCCTGCTGATGATGGAGCAAGGCATGGCGGCCAGTCTGATCTGGACCGCATTCTGGATCCTGAAAGCTGAGGGCGCCGGAAGAATTGGCGCGGCGGCGGCTGCAGCATTCTTTGCCGGTGTATTTTCGCTCGCCGGTCTCCTCCTTAAGGGTCCGGTATTTTGCGTCTATACAACCATTGTCTTTTGCAGTGTTCACTCCTTTGCCATCTTGCGAATGCCCGGCAAGCGATTCGCTCGGCGCCTGCGGCGGACGGCTCTCCAGGGAATCTTTTTGGCCATGCCTTTGACAATTGTTTGCTTGAGCGTGTGGCTTATCGAGCCAACAGATCGCGTGCGCGAGGCCTTATTGCACTTTCTCATATTCGAGAATCTTGCAAAATTTGGCGGACAAAACCAGTCGGAGTTCCGGCTGCTGGGCGGGTGGCTGCTGTATTCGCTGCCCTGGAGCCCGCTATTGCTTGGCGGCTGGCTGTTCGCGTTTCGCGGCCCGATTTTGACTCGCTCCCGAAGGCTGGCCGCACAATTGGCTGTTGCCGTTCTATTGCTTACATTGCTGCATTTTTTGCCGGACCGAAAGGATAGCTACTATGTTGTTCCCTTTCTGCCGGCGGCGCTGACGGCAGCAATTCTCCAACCGACGCCTCGCTGGCCGCAATGGCTCTGGCGGGCAGGATGGGCGGGAGCGTTTGCTATCTTCCTCTTTCACGTAGGTCTCCTTCCAATACTTTCTCGTCCGTTGCTCCCGACGGCGCAAGCTGCGACAATTGGCAGCGAACTCTGTCTTGTCAGCCGCCGCGCCTGGGATGCGTACCTGATTCGAATGTACTATCCCCGGCTTAGCGTCTGGCATGCATCCTCGGCAGCCAGCACGATCAGCTGCGCCGATGGCGTTCGACCAATTCTAATTGCTGGGCCAAGCCGCAGCCAGATTCCGGATGGATACCATCTGCAATCGAAGTGGCCGCTCTGGTTGCGCAAAAGCGATGCTTCAAGCTCGCAGATGAATCTTTCAGCCTTAACGGAGACAGCCGGATTGTTTCGACCGGGACCTCAGCCATGAGGCGCTTGATGCACGTCCGATGGGGAGGGCTCTACGTTCTGATTGCGTTGATCTTGAGCTTCGCCCTTGGCCGCCGAATCTTCTTTTCAAGCGAGACCGCAGGCGGCGTGCACTTCGAGTCCGCAAGCTATTGCGAGGAAGCATGCCAGAGAGGGCGGGAATGCGCACTGCAATTGTTCGGGGCGCAGGCGCAACAGCATCCCGCGCTGCAATCGTTTGAGAGCGGCTGCCTTGCCGGTTGTCTTCGTCGACCGCAGCTGATGCAAAATTGCGAGGCCGCAAGCGGTCCGGATTGTCGCGCGCTGGCCTTTTGCTTGATGGCTGGCGCAAGATGAGCGAAATCACAGCGGCCATTGCTTACAAGATCAAAGTCCAGGCGGACGACTTTGTTGTTCAGGAACAGTGGACCCTGCCGCTAACAGAAGCGGGCGCATTTCAGGCTTACCAACTGACCAAGTCGGGCTGGAATACGACAGATGCGCTGCATTATGCTGCTCGACATTCGGGCATCAGCTATGATCGAATCAGCTATGGCGGACGTAAGGATCGTCACGCGACAACAACGCAGCTGGTAACGGTGGAAGGCGACAGGCCGCTGCAGTCGCCAGTCAACGGTTTCTCGCTACAATACCTTGGAAGAAGCAATTCGGCAATGGCGCCGGAGTATATCAGTGGCAATGCATTTCGCATCGTGCTCAGAAATATTGCTCCCTGGCAGGAATCAATTCTTGACGAAAACCTCGGCGAAGTTCTGCGCTACGGGTTGCCAAATTATTTTGATGATCAGCGATTTGGCGCCTATGATCCAAAGCGCGGCTTTCTGGCCGCCGCCTTGCTGCGCGGCGAGATCGAACTCGCCTTGCGCATCGCTCTAACATTGCGCTATCCCGGCGAAAAGAAGTCTGCCAGAGAGCGAAAGCATATTCTTGAGGCGCGTTGGGGCGACTGGACCGCTTGCCTGGCAGCCGCCCATACCAACCTGGAACGTCGCGCTTTCAGCATGCTGTTGGGCAGGGGAAAGGGCCGGGCCAACGTGGCCTCATTGCTTTCACGGGATGATCTGAGTATGGCGCTTAGCTCGCTGCAATCGCATCTCTGGAATCAGGCTGCTGATCGTCTGGTGGCCGCCAACGCGCCGCTAAGTTTTCTGACGGCCGGAAAGGCAGGCGCCTACCGCTTCTATCGTACGCTGACGTCAGAAGCGGAGCGCGCTATGCAGGCGCAGCGACTGCCGGCGCCTGGGCCGGGGATGGGCAGACTGGAGGCGCCGGTACGGCAGGCTCTGGATCAGGCGCTGGCTGAGCAAAAGCTGACAGCCCGGCATTTGGAAGACGCGACATTCCGGGACGTATACTTGAAGTCTTACGAGCGCCCGTTATTGCTGCATCCCCGCGATCTCAAAATCGGGGAGCGGATGGATGACGAACGTTACAAGAAGAAACGGAAGGCAACCGTTGAATTTATCTTGCCGCGCGGTTCCTTTGGGACCATGGTAATCAAACGTTTGACAGCATTGCGGCGCGCTCCGTCAGAGAATCCGCGCCATCTACGCAATGAACCTGAAGAGCAATACAATGGTGCGCACAATTGACATGATCGCCTCGGCTTCGCCGCCGCTGGACTACGATCGTTATCTGCGCCTGCAACAACGCTTGCGACGCGCTCGACGGGAGCTCTTTCTCATCTGCCAGCACCCGCCTACGATTACGGCCGGCGTGCAATCTCGGCCGCAAAACCTGCACCTTACCGACGCTGAACTACGTCGACGGGGCGTGAAATACGCGCAGATTGCCAGGGGCGGCGATCACACGGCCCATGAACCCGGCCAGTGGATCTTTTACGCGCATCTGGATTTGCGGCGCCGGCAGCTTGGATTCAGCGAGTATTTTCGAATGCTGCTGGAAAGCGTGCAGCAAGCCGTGCAACATACGTGGTCGCTGGAAACTTTTCTGGATTCAGACCGTCCCGGGCTCTACAGTATCGATGGCCGTAAACTGCTTTCGATTGGTCTGGATTTGAAGTCCTTTTTTTCCAGCCACGGTCTGGCTTTGAATGTTAAGAACTCGCTCTCCAGCTTTTCGGCAATTGCGGTATGCGGGCATGCCGAGCTACGGCCGGTCAGCATTGAGCAGTTGGGCGGAGCGTCGGATAGGATTGGCGACTTCACTCAGCGATTCCTGCATTGCCTGGCCGAGGCCCTGGAATTCTCCACTCGGGATGATCAGCCTTCGACCATCACACAGGCGTTCACCAAGAACTGAAAACCGTTCCTTTCCAGATAATCGACAACTGCAGCATCGCTGGCGCCTGGCTGTATCCAGACGCGCAGCAGCCCAAGCGACCGCGCTTCCGCCAGACTGCGCAATGTTCGCGGAGGCGGCACAACATACACCACCAATCCAATTGCGGACCGTTGCGCGGCTTCTGTCAAATTTGGAAAGGCCTGCAGACCTTCGATTTCTTTCTCTGCCGAATTGATTGGCAGAATAGTGTAGTCGCGGGCTCGCATCGTCTTCAGAATGATATTGCCAAACTTTTCCGGTCTGTTGCTGGCGCCGACCAGGGCCAGCGGCGGCTTGCTCCGCAGCAGTCGAATCAATTCGTGGCTCATGAAATTCTCCTGACGTCCGAATCGTACCGAACTTGTTGACAGGGCGCTGGCGGCGGCGGACCTGTCCATGCGGCCCAGGTAGCTCAGTCGGTAGAGCAGAGGACTGAAAATCCTTGTGTCGGTGGTTCGATTCCGCCCCTGGGCAGTGCAACTTTCTTATTGCCGAAGCTTATTCTCGCCTTCTGCCCATAGCTTCAAAAAGTCCTCCGCACTGGAGGTTTCACAGCGCTCCGGAGCAAAAAGCTTTTTCACCGGCGGTCGAGGATACAGCGAGATGCGGCCAGCCTCGGGAAGGGCCGTCAACATTCTGACAATCTGGTCGTCGCCCTCGATCTCATAGTGGGTATAGCTCATCCCCTGGCCAGGAACGATTTGCTGGGTCATCAGGTAGCGCAATGCCATAGATCAAGGCGCTGAGCGCAGCGTCCTGCGGTCAATCCAATGGCCAATCGGAATTCCCTGGCGCCCTCCGGCGGGAAAATTGATTGAATGCAGGTCAGGTCTGTGACTGTATTTCCAGGGACCGCCGCCTTCGGGGGAAGGGGCGATGCGACTAAAGATTTGCAGGGTCTGACCGATGATCAGGGAGAGTAGCATGGACAAGGGATTCTTCGTCTGCGTTGATGACGAGGTCTCCGTTCTGGAGACGCTTCGCGAGCAGTTGCGCGAACATTTTGGCGGCAGTCATGAGATTGAAATTGCCTCCAGCGCCGAGGAGGCGTTGCAGCTGATCGACGACATAGAAAAATCCGGCGGCGTCGTGGAAGTGGTGATCACTGACCAGGTGATGCCGGGAATGAAGGGCGATCAGTTTCTGGAGCAGATCAATAAGACGCAGGTCGACTGCATCAAGATCTTGCTCACCGGTCAGGCTGGTTTAGACAATGCTATCCATGCCATCAACTACGGGGGCCTGAATCGCTATGTGGAAAAGCCCTGGAATATGGACACGCTCCGCCGCGATATTGAGGAACTTATCGCTCGCTTCCGCGAGAATATTGAAAACCAGCGTCTGCTCAATTCCCTGGAACAGCGTGTTGCCATGCTGGAAAAAGAGAACGCGGCGCTGCGCACCAGTCCATAGTCTGGCGCTTATCAACTGCAGCACAACCCTCAGGCTTTGCAGCCTCGCGGCCTCAGTCGTATTGAGCGGCGCTTTGCTGGCACAGCCTGCGCCGTCGGCTCCTGCACAAACAGCTCCCAGCCCTTCGGCGCCTGCGCCCGCCTCGTCAGTCGCCGGCGACGCCTCCGAGCCGCGACAGCGCGCCCTCGACGCCCTGGAGAACATGATCCGCTTTGCGGCCTCTACCGAACGACGCGCGGGCATGCGCAAAGTAATCGCGCTCAACGAACAGGAACGGCAGCGCTTCTATCCTGTGCTGGAAGAAATGGCCAGCAAGGACCTCGATTTTGCCGTCCGTGAAACCGCAATACGCGTACTGGGTGAAATGCGACACCGATCGTCGCAGGCCGTCTTTATCGCTGCGCTGCGCGATGAGAACCGCGACGTGATCCGCGCCGCCGTCGCAGCGCTTTCACACGATCCGCCGGCCGAAGCCGGAGCTGCATTGGAGGAACTGGCCAGAAAGGAGGAGTACGCGGAAAACAATCAATTGCTGGTCAGCGTGATCAATCTTCTGGGAGAACTGAAGCGGCGCGAAATGGCGTCCTTCTTCAAGGAGAAATCAGACGATCCCCGCACTCATAGCGAGATACGACTGGCAATCACCCTGTTTTATGGCCGAGCCGGCGCCGTTGAAATGAAAGACCACCTGCTGGGCGTCCTGCGCAATGAGCAACTGGACCCAACAACGCGCAGCTTCGCTGCCAACGCGCTGGGACGACTGGGGGATCGCAGCGTAGCGTCCCCCATCCGCGAGGAACTGAACAAGATTCGGGCCCTTTCCAATTCCCGGGAGCGCGCTGCTTTAAGTTCATTCAAACTTCAGTTACTGGGCGCGCTGGTGCGCCTGGGGGACGAAGAAGTGAACGCCGAAATCCTCGCCGCAGCGCGCGACGATGATGGCCGAGTTCGATTGCGCGCCGTCCGCCAGATAGGAGAAATTCGTCTGCAGGCTGCGCGCCCGCTTCTGGAATACATTGCCGCCAACGATTCAGGCCCGCGGATCCGCGCGGCAGCCCGGGCTGCTATCAAGCGGCTCGACGGCGCCACTGGCGAAGACGAAAGCGATCGCGACGCGCCAGAAACATCAGAAAACAGCAGCGCTTCCGGCGCCGAGGGTGCGCCATGATTCCGTTCGCGCGGCCTTGCGGCGGGGCGCTGCTCGTAGCGACGTTGCTATCCGCCGCGCGGACGCCGGCGGCGTCGCCCGCTCAGTTCAGCGATTTCAGTCACGCCGAGTTGCGATCCCTGCGTGGGAGCCGCCGATCGCTGCACGAAGAACTCCTGTTTCGAGGCCTGCGTCGGGCGGATACGGGCCGTGCCTATGAATCGGTCCGCGTCTTTGAGGATGCAGCAGGTCGGACAGTGTATTTCCTGAGCGAAGGATTTGAAAACACGAACATGCGTACTAACGAACGCTATCGCCTTGCGTTTCGGATCTTTGGCTTCGCCCCCGGCGGCCAAACGCTGGCCCAGCTGAGTTCGCCGCAGCAAGATGCTTCAGACTCGCCATATGAGGGCGACATTCGGGAAAATGATCCCCGATTGGACGAAATCCGAAAGGCGATGCAACAAGGTCAGACCCCTCCTGCTTCGATCCGACTGCGCTACTCGGGCGTACGTGGCGACTACCTCTCGTTTTTTGACCTCGATGGACGCGAGGCGCTGTTTCGCTATCGAGAGGATCGCTTTGATCGTCGCGCCGAACGCCGCATCGCGCCGATCATTGCCGGCCAGGCGTATGAGGTGCGCGGCAATTTTCTAGGTTTGCTCGCATCGGGACAGTGGATTGACCGCAACGCTGCCGAGTTCGGCGGCCGCTTAGGCATTGGCGACAGCACCCTGGTTTTTGAGTTTGTTGATGCGCGTCCGCTACGGCTGGATCAGGCGCTCTTCTGATGATTGGTTGGCGCCGCATTGCGGGAGTCGCGCTGGCCCTCGCACTTGGACTCAGCAACAGACTGGTTGCGCAATCCGTCGAATCGGCAGCAGTCGTCGAGTCAAACGCGCCTTTCAATCACTATCGCGCTCCGGCAAGTTTCCTGACGCCTGAACCCATGCGGGTTCGCCAAACACCGCGCGGCTTGCATATGGAGACGGAGCTGCAGTCCGCAGACCAGGAAAGTCTGTATGTCTATATGACCGCATTTACACTCCGCCGCGCCGAAGCGATACCGCAATTGTCGCTGGAAACGCTGGCCCCCTGCCGCTTTCCGGAGCTACCGGAAGGCGGCGACTTCGACAGGCGGCTTCAATGTGAGGGCCGAATCGGGCGCAATGACATCCAACGAGAAATTAGAATCAAACGACAGGGCGACTTGCTGCTGTTGGCAATCGTCGCCTGGAGAAAGGACCACAACGAAGCAGCGTCCCGGCTGCTACATAGCCTCGCCTGGAATCCGGATTTCTACGTACCTGGATCTGCAGCTCCCCAGGGTTCCCGTTAGACCCTGATTGGACGAACAGCGAATCTGCGCGTTCCTTCACCGCCAGATGTTGAAAATGGGTTGGCCCGCAACGGAAGCGACGCCAACTGCGGCATGCATTGGAAAGATTGGTATAAGGAACGCACCGTATCAGCCAGCACCGCCGTAGACTGCATTCAGAGTGGAATGCGCGTCTTCCTCGACGGCAACGCTGCGCTGCCGCGAGCCCTCACCGGCGCATTGATTGAACGCGCCCGGCATCTCAGCGATATCGAACTAAACCACCTCCTGGTATTTGGCGAGGATCCCTTCCGCGATTGCAGCGCGCTGCGCACCAATGCGTGGTTCCTCGGGCCGGGCGTTCGCAAGGCCGTCAATGAGGGACGGGCCGACTACATTCCAATCTTTTTGAGCGAAATCGCCACGCTCGTGCGCGGCGGCAACTGGCCAATCGACGTGGCCCTGGTAAATGTTTCGCCTCCCGATCGTTATGGCTTCATGAGTTTTGGCATCGAAGTCTCCGTGACCAAACCTTGCGCCGAAGCAGCAAAGATTGTGCTCGCCCAGGTAAATCCAAAGATGCCGCGCAGCCTTGGCGACAGCTTCATTCATGTTAACGACGTAGATTATTTTGTCGAACTTGAAGAAGCGCCTCTGGAGCTTCCCGCTGGCAAATGCAGCGATCTGGAAATGGAAATCGGCCGTCATGTTGCCGGGCTGGTAGAAGACGGCTGCACATTGCAGATGGGCATCGGCGGAATACCGAACGCCGTCCTGGCCTGTCTTGGCGATAAGCGCGACCTCGGTATTCACACCGAGATGTTTTCCGACGGCGTGCTACCGCTGCTGGAGTCTGGCGTTATCAACAATCAGGCAAAGGGTCTGCACCGCGGCAAGGTCATTGCCAGCTTCGCCATGGGATCCGGGGAACTCTATCAGTACATGGATAACAATCCGCTTTTTGAGCTCCATCCCAGTCACTATGTGAATGATCCCTTCATCGTGTCACGAAATCAAAAGATGCGGGCCATCAATTCGGCGCTGGAAGTCGACCTGACCGGGCAGGTCTGCGCTGACAGTATCGGCGAGATGATCTATAGCGGAATTGGCGGCCAGGTGGACTTCGTCCGGGGCGCCTCGCGATCGCCGGGTGGCAAAGCAATTATCGCCCTGGAATCGACAGCCAAAGGCGGCAAATTATCCCGGATCAAGAATCACCTGACGCCGGGCGCCGGCGTAGTCACCAGCCGCGGCGATATTCACTACGTGGTCACGGAATACGGCATCGCCGATCTGTTCGGCAAAAACCTGCGCCAGCGCGCCGAGGCCCTGGTTTCCATTGCTCATCCCGATTTTCGCGAACAATTGCGCAAGGAATCCCGTTGGTTGAATCTGTGAGAAATCCGGCCCTGGCCGCGCGCTCTGACACAAAAAACATAGCCAGCCGCGGGCGCGGCTGAGCATTTTTCATATGCGCCGCTCGCCGGGCGGCGTCTGTGACGCAAAAGCAAAGGCGCCCTGAGTTGGCGCGAGCGCAACGATGGCCGAGTATCGCAATAAGACCGAACTGCTGAAAGCTTTCGAAGAACTGCGCGCCGAATTTCAGTCGCGCTGGAAAGAACACGGTATTGACGCCCTGGTGCATGAACTGGGCGATCTGGAAATTGAAACTGCACGTCCGGACTTCTGGGATCGCGCAGATCGCGCCCGCGACATTTCCATGAAGAAGTCAGAAATGGAGCGGCGCGCCGCTCCGTGGCGTCATTTGCAGCAGGAGCTCAGCGATTTCCCTGATCTGGTGGACCTGACGCTGGAGGAGTTTCAACAGGATCCGCGAAGCGCAATGGAGTCTCTTTCCGCAGACTTTCGAACGCTGGAGGAAAGATTTGAAGAGCTTTTACTCAGCGAAGCGCTTTCCGGCAGCGACGATGGCCGTGACGCGATTGTAACCATTTCTTCTGGCGCCGGCGGCACAGAGAGTCAGGATTGGGCGGAGATGTTACTGCGCATGTACTCGCGCTGGCTAGAGTCCCGCGGATTTCGTACTGAGATCCTGGACTATCAGGACGGAGAAGAGGCAGGGATCAAGTCGGCCTCGTTGATGGTACGCGGCGATCACGCCTTCGGAAATCTGAAATCCGAGAACGGGGTTCACCGTTTGGTTCGCATCTCGCCTTTTGACTCGCAAAAGCGCCGACACACCTCTTTTGCAGCGGTCCATGTGACGCCGGACATTGAAGATTCTATTGATGTTCAGGTGGAAGAGAAGGATCTGCGAGTGGATACTTATCGCGCGAGCGGCGCTGGCGGTCAGCACATTAACAAGACGGACTCGGCTATTCGCATCACACACATTCCGAGCGGAATCGTAGTACAGTGCCAGAATGAGCGATCGCAGCACAAGAATCGCAGCACAGCGATGAAAATGCTCAAGGCCCGCCTGTATGAACTGGAACGTCAGAAAATCCAGGCGGACATTGAGAGCCGCTCCGGCGAGAAGAACGACGTAAGCTGGGGCAACCAGATTCGCTCCTATGTTTTTCATCCTTACAAAATGGTCAAAGATCTGCGCACGCAGCATGAAACGGGCGATGTCGAAGGCGTTATGAATGGCAATCTGGATCCCTTTGTGAAGGCCTTTCTGAAATCGTCGGCCAGCGGAAAGCCGCTGAAGGCGGTGCAGGAGAAAGACATCTGATGAGGCGCGCCACTGCCGACCAAGCGGCGCCGAGCGCGGAACCATTCGAAGAAGATCCAGAGGAAGTTCTGGCGTGGCGACCGACGCGAAAGGAGCGATTCCTGTTCTGGCTCATCCCGCTTATCGTTGATTGCATGATCCGCCTGTTGACGCTGTTCGGAAGAACCGTGGAGATTGGGCGCGAGCACATTGAATCCTACCGGCAGAACAAGCGGGGCTTCCTCTACGGCATCTGGCACCAGGCGGTCTTGATGGTAGTACATTACCATCGAGGCTGGGGAATCTATGCCATGGCAAGCGCCTCGAAGGACGGCGAGTACATTGTCCGCTATATGCGGCGCGCCGGTCACTATGCAATCCGCGGTTCATCCTCGCGTTTTGGCCGTCGAGCCTTGAAACGGTTGATCACCCTGGGCCGAAAGGGCGTACCCATTTGCATCATTCCCGACGGTCCTCGCGGGCCGGCGCTGGAATTGCAGGGGGGCATCGTAACATGCGCTCAGATCACGGGGCTGCCCATAATCCCCTGCCACGTTGAGGCCACGCGCGAATGGGTTGTAGAAAAAGCCTGGGACAAGCATCGCATTCCCAAGCCTTTCGCCACCCTTGTGGTACGCTGGGGGCCGCCGATTTTTCTGAATCGAGAGGGCGGTCCGGAGACATTCGAAAAGAATCGCCTGATGGTAGAGGCAGCGATGCTTGATAATCTGCGCCAGTGCCAGGCGGAAGCCCGGCGTCTGGCCCAGCGTACTTCAAACTGAATTGGATGCGAGCGATTCAGGCGCTCGGGGCTACTGCGGATCGCAAACCCAGCTTAACCAGCAGATTGGCCATGACGCAGAATCCGCTCAGGGCAAATACAATCAGATTTACCCCGACCAGCGCCGTCAGAATTAGCCAGTAGGGACTAACAAATGCCGACAACGCGGCGCTGCCCAGGGTAATCACTCCGGCAACCAACCAGATGGCGCGTTCCAGATACCAACGATCTGTTCTGGCACAGTACATGAGACTCCTCCTCCGATATTACATATACCAGTATGGGTATATGGGCCGTGCGTGTCGCGCAGAAAACAGGATCGGCGTCCTCAATCAAAAATTTGTTGGACCCCCAGAGCTCTCGCGCTAGATTGGACACATACCGTAGGGGGTATAGCATGACGTCCAGCGCCCGGGTTTTGCGACCAGTCGCCTCGCCGATGCCGCGAAGTTTGATTGCGACGGCGACCGCGTTCCTGCTGCTGCTAACAGCGGCGCCGCTGCGCCTGCTCCAGGCGCAAACTGCACCGGGCGGAGGGGAAGCGTTATCCTTCGAAACGCTGGCGGCGCTGGTGGAACAGAATTCCTTGCGCTTGCAATCGGCGCGAGGAGAGGAAGAGGCCGCTCGTCTGGCGCGCGACCGTTTGGCCCGGCACTGGCTCCCGCGCTTGTATATAGATAGCCGCCTCTATCGCACCAACGACGCGCTGGCCAGTTTTGGCGCGCGGCTTCAGGAGCGGCAGGTTGAATCTGCCGACCTGAGTTTGCCAGCTACGCCGCTTGAGATATATCAGAATAGCGCCAACTTCCTTAGACCTGATACGCTCAATCATCCAGCCCCTTCTTCGCACGGCACGGCCGGCGCCGGCATCGAGTGGCGCTTCTACGAAGGCGGCGCGAGTGATGCCGCTGCGCGCGCCGCGCAGCAACAGGCGCTTGCCCGGATGCTTGATCGCAGGCAAACGGCGCTTGCCGAGTATGCGGGAGCGGCCATCGCCTATTCGGAACTCCTGTCCGTGGATCGGGAAAATGGAGGCGTCCTCGAACTGCGAAGCGCATCGGCGCGCATTCTGCGCGGCTATCAGCTGGGCGCCGCCAGCAATCCGGTCGGTCGCGCCGGATTGCTGGCATTGCAGGCGCATGACAATCGGCTGCAGGCGCGTCTGCTGGAGCATGAAGCGCTCCGGAAATCCGCGCGAGAAAGCCTGGCTGTGGCTGCCGGAGATTTGCCTTCGGGCTGGGCGCTTCGGTCGGAGAACCCAATGGATTTCGCCGATCGCTGCTTTCCGCAAGACATCGTAGAAGCGGAGGAGACGCCCTCGCTCGCCCTGCAGTCGGCGCTGGCTAACGCGGATGCCGCAAGGGCTCAGGCCGAGGGGTCCGAAAACGTGTTGCGGCCACAGGCCGGCGTATTTGGCGAAGCGCGTTACAACGCCGGTGCAAGGGGCGCCGCCGACTCCTATCAATTCGGTCTCTATTTCAAAATGAATCTCTATTCACCCGTCGAATCGGGCCTCAGCGCTGAAGCCCGGGCCAGGGCCGATGCCGCTGAAACGAGAGCTCGCGACGCGGCGCGTCGTGAAGCAGCGCAACGACGCAGTTATCGAGAAAGCCTCGTGGCATTGCGCAAGGGTCTGCTGCTGATCCAGGAGAACCAGCGCTTGCTGGCGCAACAAAGTCTTACAGCGCTGCGCTTGTATCGCGATGGCGCCATCACAGCGCTGCAGCTGGCGGATGCTCACTCCCGTCGAGCTGATGTACTTTTTGAACAAGCCAGAGTCGAACGCGAATACGTTCGCTTGCGCGCCGCACTCTATTTGTTGAACGGCGCAAACATCTCACAACGCCAGGAGAGTCAACCATGAGTCGTCGTCGACCGCCGCACGAAGATGAGAGTTCATTCACCGCTTCGCCGTCGCCTGAAATGTCGGTAAGTAGTCTCGCCAGCGATGCCCGCGGTTTTGCCGGCCGACTGGCCAGTAACTTCGTTCATTCGCGACTGACGCCAGTCATTGCCGTGGCCAGCATCGTGTTAGGTCTCGGTTCGATCTACCTGACGCCCAAGGAAGAAGAGCCGCAAATATCTGTACCTATGATCGACATTGTCACTCAGGCGCCAGGGCTGGAGCCGGAGGAGGTCGAGCGTCAGATCAGCGAACCTCTGGAGCGCGCTGTTTGGGGATTGGAGGGCGTTGAATACGTATACTCGGCATCAAGTCCGCATGTCAGCGTAGTCACTGTGCGTTTCAAGGTCGGCGAACCAATGGAACCGGCGCTGGTCAAGGTGCACCATAAGATTCTCGAAATCCGTCATCAACTTCCAACGGGCGCCTCGCAGCCTCAGGTCCGATCGTTCTCCATCGATGATGTCCCCTTTCTGGCGCTGACCTTCGCTTCGCCTACCAGAGATGACTACGAATTGCGCACGCTGGTTGCGCCGCTGGCGCGGGAGCTTTCTTCAACGCCCGACCTTTCGCGAGTTGAACTGCTTGGCGGGCGGCGAAGGGTGGTGCGAGTCATCGTCGATCCTTCGAGAGCGCGTAATGCTGGCGTCTCCGTCGCCGAAGTGGCGGGCGCTCTGATGTCGAACAACGATGCCGCCCCCGCCGGCCAGAACTGGAGTTCCGTCAGCGCTGTAACCGTCGAAATGGGCGGGCGTCTACGCTCCGCCAGGGATGTCGCTGCCGTAGCTATCGCCCAACGCGGCGGTCGCCTCGTCCGCGTCGGCGATGTCGCCCGCATTGTCGACGGGCCGGAAGAGACGCAGCGTCTATCAGTGCTGCTCGAGCGCAGCGAAAGCGTATCCGGTCAAACAACCGTACCGCCGATTCAGCGCGCTGTAACAATCTCCTTTGCCAAGCGGCGCGGTACAGATGTGGCTTCCCTGTCGCCTATCTTGCTGGAGCGCGCCCGTTCCTACGCAGCTGATCTTCCCTCAGACATTCATCTCGTTGCGATTCGCGACTACGGCGCTACGGCCCGCGACAAGAGCAACGAACTGATTGAACATTTAATGATCGCCACGGTCTCCGTTGCAGCTTTGATTGCGCTGGCCATGGGTTGGCGCGCTTCGCTGGTCGTATCGATCGCTATCCCGGTAACCCTGGCTCTGACGCTGGCCGTCTACTATTTCCTGGGCTATACGCTCAATCGGGTGACGCTCTTTGCGTTGATCTTTTCAATCGGCATCCTGGTCGACGATGCCATTGTCGTGGTGGAGAACGTGGAGCGTCACTTGCGCGAAAACCCGGCGCTGGGAATCGCCCGGGCGACAATACGGGCGGTGTCCGAAGTTGGCAATCCAACCATCCTTGCGACCTTTACGGTTATAGCGGCCATCCTGCCCATGGCCTTTGTGCGCGGTTTGATGGGTCCCTACATGAAACCTATCCCGGTGGGCGCCAGTCTGGCTATGGTGCTGTCGCTTTTTGTGGCCTTCGTGGTTACGCCCTGGGCTTCGGTACGCCTTCTGGCCGGTCACGGCTCCAAAGCGGAACATGATGCGGGCAATAAGGAGGGGCGACTGGATCGGTTGTATCGCGCTGTAACTGCAAAGCTACTGGGCGAGCGCCGCGCTGCCCTGGCCTTTGGCGCGACCGTCGTTATGCTGCTGCTTGTCGCCGTTAGCTTTTTTGCTTTCAAATGGGTACATGTTAAAATGTTACCATTTGACAATAAGAATGAGCTTCAAGTGCTGATTGATTTCCCCGCTGATATGCCGCTGCAGCGTTCCGCCGAACTCTCGGCGCAACTTGCCCGGGAAATCATGAAAGACCCCGCCGTTGAGCGAGTGCAGGTCTTTGCTGGCGAACCGGCGCCATTCTCATTTTCCGGAATGGTCAAGCATACCTTCCTGCGTCATGCCGAGCATATGGCGGATCTACATGTGGCGCTGCTCGACAAAGGCGATCGCAGCCGCTCCAGCCACGAGATCATTGCCAGCTTGAGGCCGGTCATTCATAAATTTGCGCGCCAGCACGGCGCCATAACCAAGGTACTGGAAATACCGCCCGGACCGCCGGTTCTTGCCACCATGGTCGCCGAGGTATATGGGCCCAACCGCGCCGCGCGCGAGGCGGCAGCGCAAGACATTCTGAAGTTATTCCAGTCCGATCCAGCTATCGTCGATCTCGACTATTCATGGCGCGAAGGCCGGCCCCGGGAATACTTTGCTTACGATCCCAACCGCGGCGGCCTGGTTGGAATCAACGCCTCTCAGGCGGTGCAGGCGGGCGCCCTGGTGTTCTCGGAGACGCCCGTGTCGGCCCTGGCCGACGTCAGTACGCCCGAGGAAATGGCAATCATTGTATCCGTGGACCAAGCTGTGCGCTCGAGCGCGCGACCGTTGGCCTCAACGCAGTTGCGAAGCTTCGAGACCGGAAGCGCTGCGCTGGAAGACGCTCTGCGCGCGCCGCAAGTGCGACCGTACTACACAATCTTCCGCAAGAACCTGAAACCTGTTTCCTATGTATTTGCAGAATTAACCGGCTCGGAAGAGTCGCCGGTCTACGGAATTTTGAGGCTATCGCCGCAAATGACAACTCCGACGCAAACGGCGGAGGCGCCATGGAACACCCGCTCGCCAATCGTGAAATGGGACGGCGAATGGTTCATCACTTACGAAGTCTTCCGCGACCTGGGAGCGGCATTTGGCGTAGTCATGATTTTGATCTATATTCTGGTGCTGGGCTGGTTTCGAAGCTATATCATTCCTTTGATCATCATGACGCCGATTCCGATAAGTCTGATTGGGATCGTGCCCGGGCATGCCATAATGGGCGCCTATTTCACAGCAACGTCGATGATCGGATTCATCGCCGGCGCCGGCATCATCGTGCGCAATTCGATCATTCTGGTGGACTTTATTGAACAGGAGCTGGCCACAGGCATCGACCTCAAGAGCGCCGTGATCGAGGCCGGCGTCGTTCGCTTTCGGCCAATGTTGCTAACGGCAGCTGCCGTGGTTGCCGGTTCAGCGATTATGCTCTCGGATCCCATCTTTCAGGGTCTGGCGATCAGCTTGATCTTTGGAGAAGTCGCTGCTACAGTAATCAGCCGCTTTGCCGTTCCGACCTTGTACTATTGGATCGCCGGAGAATCCAGGCGCCGTCAGATCATTGAGGAGGCAAATGAGCCATAGCTTGCCCGGCGCGGAGAACCGAACAAGACGCCGCTTTACATTGCAAAGGCCGATGCAATGATCGACCGGAGTTCCTTTTCGATCTGGCGGGCGCTGGTCTTATTCGCCACGCACTGATCAAGGTGCGCTTCCACATAGGCATTGCCGAACTTCTTAAGCGCATTGGTCGCGGCCTTCACCAGCAAAATGTTTTTGCGGCAGTCGTCCGTCTTTTCGCTTTGCAGGCTTCGTTTGATAGCCTCGATTTGTCCCTGGATTCGGTTCAATCGATGGATCAATTCCGTAGGTTCCATGGTTCCATGGAAGGCGCCGGAACAGAAACCGTCAAGGCTTTGCATACCCCGTATAGTATTAAGGAGGCCGGTCCATGAGGCGCCTGCGATCCAAACGTCAAAGTAAGAACGGTCTGCCGCCGGGCGCCCTGGTCGCGCTCGGGTCTTCGGACCACGGGGGAGTAGCAATTCGGGTCATGGAATTGCTGGGCGAACAATTGCGCCTGCGTGACCATGAAGATATCCGCAGCGCCCTGGCCGACTGCCGGCCCGGCGCGCCAATCTGGATGGACGTCGATGGCTCGCCGTCGCCAGCCGTTGCCGAAGCCGTTGGAGCCCATTTTCAGCTACATCCCTTGCTGCTGGAAGACACTCTGAACGTCGAACAGCGAGTCAAGTTCGAGGAATACCATAACTGCACTTATCTCGTAGTTAAGCTCCTGCACTATAACCGCGAACGAACCACGCTTGAGGCCGAACAGGTTTCCTTAATCGTCGGCGATACTTTTGCTATCTCGTTTCAGGAAAATCGAGATGACGACTTGTTCGAGGTCGTCAGGCGTAAGTTAGTCGCCTGGCAGGAAAGAAGACAAGCATTCAGCGCTTCACTGGCAGCGTACTTGTTGCTCGATAGCGTGGTGGATCGATACTTTGGGCTGCTCGAGGCGGTGGGCGAGGAGTTGGACTCGCTGGAAGACATACTGGTCGATCGCCCCACGCCAAGAGCGTTGCAGCGACTGGCGCACTTTAAAAGGCTGGTGATGTACATACGCAAATGGATCTGGCCATTGCGGGAAACGCTATCGGCGCTCTACCACGGCGATTCTAATCATTTTGAAGCGGAGCTCCGTCCCTTTCTCCGCGATGTCTATGACCATGTGCTCCACGTAATGGAGACCATCGAAACCTATCGTGATATGCTGACTTCGATGCAGGATCTCTACCTATCCAGCGTGGGCAATCGCACCAATGAAATCATGCGTACGCTTACAGTCATTTCGACTATCTTCATTCCGCTGACCTTTATCGCCGGCGTTTATGGAATGAATTTCCACTTCATGCCGGAACTCAGCTGGCGCTATGGATATCTCTTTGCGTGGGCTTTGATGGGCGGCGCTGCCCTCGGCCTGCTTGCGTTCATGCGCTATCGACGCTGGTTCTGAACCGCCCTCTGCGCTGCGAACCTCGAGGTTCAGTGCAATTCCTGCAAATAGAGCACGATTTTCTGAATGCCGCGGATGCGGACGCCCGGGGCAGGCGATTGGCCGTACACATAGCCAGAACCGTGCACCTCCACTGGAATACGGTAGTAGGAGGAAATGATGTTGAGGGCATCTCGAGCAGAGAGGCCGCGTAAATCGTAGAGGATATCCGGATTGATCCGCGGCGGATGCGCCGGCAAAGGCCGTAACGATCCCGGCGAGTAGACCCGATCGGCCTGTTCGAGAGCCTCGCGGCTCTGAGCGATGACCCGCGCAAAAACCGGAGCGGCCAGCGATCCGCCGCTATCCTGACCGCGCGGCTCATCGAATAGTATCAGCGCTCCGAAGCGTGGCGCGTTTGCCGGGAAAAAACCAATAAAGGAGGCAACGTAAGTATCAAGATACCCCTGCGAACTCGACTTTTCACCGGTGCCTGTTTTTCCTGCTACATCCAGTCCGGGAACAGCTGCGGCCCTCCCGGTGCCGTTGCGAACTACGCCGCGCATCATATCAATTACCGCGCGACCGACCTCCGCGCTGAACGGCGCACTGGTTGATTCTGGCTCGCTGCGCTCCACCATGCTGCCGTCCGGGGCGCTGATTGAAGATAACAAACGTGGCTGCACGAGTCGACCGCCGTTAGCAAGGGAGGACATTGCTCGAAGCAACTGGATCGGAGTGACGCTAAAGCCCTGGCCGATGGGCATGTAGTACGATGTGGAAGGCGTCCAGTTGGCATAGTCCGGAAAATAGCCGCTGGTTTCTCCCGACCCCGATGGCAGGATGCCTGTCTTTACGCCGAGATCGAGTTGTGTCAGATAGCGGTAGAGTCGTTCCGGACGAATGCGCTGCATGGCTTTGATAATGCCGACGTTGCAGGAGTGCTGAATGATTTCGCGGAGCGTAAGATTGCCATGTGCAATCATGCGGCCGCCAGCGCGACAGCGGACAACGGAATTGTAGAACTTGATTTCGCCGGGGCAGAAAAATCGCTCCTCCGGGCGTACGGCGCGTTCGCTTAGCAAGATGCCAGCCATCAAGGCTTTCACCGTGGATCCGGGCTCATAGTTGAGTCGAATATTCCAATTGCCCCGCTGGTATGCATTACTCTTGTAGTATTCGTTGGGATCGAAGTTCGGCATGCTTGCCATCGCCAGGATTTCCCCGGTCTGCACATTCATGATCAAACCGGCGGCCCGCTTGGCGCCGGAGCGTTCAAAGGCCTCAGCCAGCTCGATTTCCAGGCGGTGCTGGACCAGAGCGTCAATGGTCAAACGCAAGGTCGGCGCGCGCGTATCGCCGCTGCGCGCTGCGGCGGTGAGGGTCAGATTGTAGTCGCGTTCGATGCCAGCCAGGGCGGCCTCCTGGTCGCGACCTACGAAACCCAGCAAGTTGCTGGCAAGCGAACCGCCGGGATAGACACGGCGGTGTTCGCGCTGCCGGTGGACGCCCGGCAGATGCAATTCTACAATCTGGTCGGCGGCAAGGTCGTCCACCTGACGCTTCAACAAGAAGAAACTGCGCTCCTTATTTACATAAATGCGTTGCAGAATTTCCTCCGGGGACATCTGCAATCGACGGGCAAGGGTCTCGGCGACAAACTCAGCGTCGCTAACTTCGCCTGGAGCGATGCCAATTGCACTGGCCTCTTCAGTCAGCGCCAGGGTAAAACCACGGCGATCCACAATCGGTCCGCGCAAGATTTCGCCCTGCGCGCCGTCCTGCCCATCGCCTCGCCCAAAGGCGAGGTAAAACGCACGCGCCAGAATAATGACAAAGCCGACAGTAACTACTGCCGCCAGCAAGATCAATCGTTTACGGCCTGATTGCATGGCAGCCAGAGGACCTAGCGTAACAGGCGCTCGTCGCCGTACCACAAGAAAAGCGACCGGCAAATCGAAAATGGAGGGTCCGCGGCGGCAGTCAATCGCTTGACCGTCCGCTCGCTTGTGGCGCCTTCCTGAGGTGCATCTCCGGATCCTAACTGCAGGGCTATGGTTGTCGATTGCCAGCTTCGGCTGTTACGATACTGAAAGCAATTTCAGGCCCGAGCTTTCGCTCATTGGTTTGAACGCCTGCAATCTCAATTCGCGAGAATTGGTGCAGCCCTATGCCTGGCCCTTCCTGCGCAGCGAACTGCAATGGCAGGCCAGCCGCGGAAACTCGGGCAGTGCGACTGTGGATTTCACAACCATAACCGGGCTGCCGGGAGGCGGTTGTAAGTGGCGCGGGGCAGTACTGGCGCGAAATGGCAAGATCTATGTGATTCCCTGCAATGAAACCAGCGTGATGATCATCGACCCTGCAACCAATACAATTGATCTGACCAGCATTTCCGGAATCGTCGGAGCAAACAAGTACTGGGGCGGGGTTCTGGCGCCCAACGGCAAGATCTATGCTATTCCTTCCTCAGCCGACAACGTGATGATCGTTGATCCTGAGGCCAATACCGCCGATACCACCACAATCTCGGGCCTGGGCCTGGCAGGCAACAAGTGGCGCGGGGCAGTGCTGGGTCCCAATGGCAAGATCTACGCCTTTCCGCAGACGGCCGCCAGCGTGTTGATCATCGACCCTGTCACAAATACTGCGGATTCAACAACTATTCCGGTGTTAGCCGCAGCTTCGAAATACAGCGGCGGCGTGCTCGCGCCCAACGGCAAAATATACGCGATTCCTTATGCTGAGACGCACGTCTTGATTGTCGATCCTGCAACGAATACCGGCGATCAAAGCAGCATCGCCGGAGTTCCGGCCGGGCCGCGCGAAGGCGGCGTGCTGGGACCGGACGGCAAGATTTATGGCATACCGATTGGCGATGCTCCGCCGCTGGTAATTGATCCGTCCTCCAATACTTATGATGTCACAACGATTTCCGTTGCCGGTGTGACCGGTGCAAACTGGGTAGGCGGCGCGCTGGCGCCAGATGGACGGATTTTTGCCGGTCCCTACAATGAAACGCGAGTGTTGATTCTGAGTCCGCTGACAAGTAGCGGCGACGTCGGCAGCCTTGCCGGCTTTCCAGGCGGCGGCCAGCTGGTAGGCGCAATTTCGGCGCCCAACGGTCTGGTTTATGGAGTTCCCGATACAGCAACCGTTGTCCCCATTATCCGGCCCCATGCCAATGGCGCGCTTTGCCCCTCGATCTTGCAATCCGCCTATTTCAATAAGTTCTGAGTTTCCCGCCCCTGCAGCTGGGGAAGTCAAGGAGGTCCAATCACTGCATACGTAACAAAACCCGGCCGCGTCGGACCTGGATAGCCGTTCCAATGGGCGCCGTCGATTGAGACAAAGATTGTCCCATCGGGGCCGCCGGCATAGAGCGCGCCGCGGACGGCGCGAATTGAATAGAAGTCGGCGCTGCCGCCGGATAGGTCGCCCGACCAACTGCCTGCTGTGCCGTCGGGCGAACTACGTATACCGCCGTTCGCGCCCGCTAACGCACTGGCATAGAACCGAGCCGTAAGCGGATGGTATGCTATATCGTTCAGCAGTAGCGCATGCGTATAGCCGGTAGCATTGGCGCCGCCATCTGATGAATAGCAGACCGTTCCGGTAGATCCTACGCCGACAAAGCGGCCGGCAGCGGCCGCCATCGATTCCGTTTGATCCGCATTGCAGGCGCCAGAGCTGGTATTCCAGTTGATGCCATCTGCGGAATAGATGGGGTCCAGCCAACCCATGGCCATCAGCTTTGCGCCGTCGAAGGCCGCCACATATTTGTCCGATAGCCCGCATACGGAGAGAGTCCAGTTGATGCCGTCACTGGAATAGTAGGGACAGGGACCAGCGGTGCTGGTTGCCAGGAAGACTCCGTTGCCGAAGGCGAGGCCGCGAAATTCATCGAGTGGGCTCAGGATTTGCCAGTTACGCGCGTCCAGCGAGCGATAGATATTTTGTTGAGTAACGGCTAGATACTGTCCGTTCAAATAGGCAACGTCTCGAAACAACTGAGGAGCGCTCTGCACCAGCTCCCAGTTTCCGCCTGGTTCCTTCAGCCAGAGTTCGCCTGCGTTTGGCGTACCGGCCTTGCCCAGAGCGGCGACCAGCCGACCCTCGGAAGCCAGCCACCAGGCCTGCAGCGCTGCAGTCAGATCATTGCAAGCAGGATCGGAATCAGAGCACTCAAAGCGCACGCAACTCGAGAGCAACGAAGCGCAAATCAGAATGCAAAGTGCTGCAGAAACGCTAATCCGTAACATCAGAAGGTGCGACCTACAATAAAAAACGCAGGAATAAATCCAATGCTACGACTGTCCCTCGAATGGCGGCGGTTGTCGCCAAGAACCAGAACACAATTCGGCGGCACAACGCCTCGATTGCCAATGCCAAACAATGCTGAATCACGGACTACCGGCGCAAGCAAGGACAACTCCGCCGGCGGCTGGCGGATGGGCGCTGCGGCGGGAATCGCCGATGTCTGGATATTGCGGGATGGAATCATGGATGGTTCGAAGCTACGGACCCCGTTCACCCAGATATCCTCGCCGTGCAATTCGAAATGATCCCCTGGCATTGCGACGATCCGCTTTACGAAGAATGTGGCGCCAAAGGCATCCGCCCCCGGATAGCGGAAAACGACAACATCGCCTCGACGCATGAGTTGTAAGCCGAAGCGCGGGAGCTTGCCGGTCGCTGAAAGAGCGCCGAAGGGGAAGGATAGTTCGGGGAGATGGATGCCATTGGAGATCTTCTCAATCCAGATGCGGTCGCCACTTTGCAGACCGGGCGCCATGCTTTCGCCGCTGACTTCTACTCGCTCCAGCGCCATGTCCCGAAAGTGAAAAGCAACTAATGCAGCGGCCAAGAGCGCCACTATGCGCCGTTCAAGCCAACGCCACCGGAAATACCCTCGCCCGGCTTGTATCAGACGATGATCAAGCCGCCAGTGCAGGGCCGCCAATCCAGCGCCTGTTGCCAGCAATAGCCACGCCAGCTCCTGAGTGAGAGTTCCAGAAAGGGGCGTTCGCAAGGATTCATTGGCAAAAAACCAGCCAGTGTAGAGGTAAAACAAAGAGATCAGGAGGCGGGTCAACATTGAAAAGGGTTTTACAGGGCCGCCCAGCGCCTGAAAGCTGGCGGGATTCCTTCGCCGTCTCTTCGCGGCTTTCTGGTTTTCATGGCCGAAGAAAACGTCCTCCAGCAAGAGCTCGACAAACTCGATCTGACGGCCCTCAAACGCGTCGCCCAACTCTGGAACATCCCAAAACTCGGCGCAGAAAAGAAGGCGGTCGTCAAACGAATTGTCGAGGCAATGCGCGACGAATTCTACCTGAAGGGCGTCCTTGAAAAACTTTCTGCTACGCAAGTAACGATCTATGTCTCTATCCTGAAAACTCGCGCATCGCAAGTTCTGACGCTTGGCGAAATTGCCAGACGGATCTCCATGCCGCCGGTTAACGCGGAGATGGAGCTGGGCGTTCTGAAGCGCTACTTTCTCGTATACCAGAGAAAAAATCGCGAGCGTCTTACCAACAACCTCGACAAGTACTACTATTATGGCGAGAGTGGCGCCGTCGTTCGCCATGATGCAAATGACAAAGGGCAGAAGTTTCGCCTGTCGCTTGCGCGTATTCTTCAGGATCGCAAGAAACTTCCGCCTGATTGGAAGAAATTCGCCGGGGTCAAAGGCGATATCGTTTCTCCCGATGTCGCCCGCGCTCTCATAACGCCGGAGGCCCTTGACGCTGCGCTGGGCAGCCTGAGCGACATTGAGCGGGAAACAGTGCAGGAGTGCTTCGAGCAGGGCGGGATGCTGGAAATCACCCGGGCTCGAGAAATCATCCAGCAACGCCGCGGAAAGTGGGAAGAAGTTGTTCGGCGGCTGGATGATTTGGGGCTATTGCTCGACGAATACTATATAGATGAGAAGTTTATTCGAATTCTTGCCATGCCGCAAGAGGTATTCAATCGCCTGGTTGAAAATCCGCTGTTGCCGCTGCCCAAGAAGGGGCAACGTAAGCGAATTGAGAAGATCGCCGCCAATGAACTCGATTTCTTTCTCAACCTGAAGAAGATGATCGTCTATATCAGCCGCAAGGGGCTGAATCTGGCAAAATCCGGGAAGATCAAGCAGATCGATCTGAAAGAAACTGAGAATCGACTGCTACGGCCCGATATCTCGCTCTTTATTGAAAAGAGCCAGATTTACCAAATCGAACTCTTGCTGCCGGTGATGCGGCTGCTGGACGTCGTTCGGGTCAAGCGCGATGATGTCGTGCTGCGCAACGACTATGAATCGGTTCTGGATCGAGATCCCTTCGAGCTAATGCGCGTGGTGATGGAAGAGGCAGGTCAGGCCCGCAGCCGGCGAGTTCGATACGAAGACGTTTTCGAACCAATGTACGTGCCCTTCTACATGCCTGAAATATTCGACCAATGCGTCGGCTATATTGCGCGCAAAGGTCGAGTCGTGTATACTGTCATTATGGCCGCCATTCTGCGCGAGCAGCTGCTGCTGGCCAAGGGCTTTCGGATCAAAAACTTCCAGCAAGATCTCGCCGATCTTCGGCGCGAATTGATCAGCGCACTGTTTTATTTGCAGCTTTTCGGACTGATAGCGGTCGAGTTTCCAGATCGCTGGGTCGAGCTCTCGGAGCTCGGATTGCACTACTTGAAGAGCAAGCCGCTCCATCGCGAAGATGAGAAAGGCGGCGTCATTATCAATCCGGACCTGAGCCTGATCGCCATTCCGGAAAAGATCTCGATTCATGGAGTCTATACGCTTAAAACCTTCTGCGAAATGAAGAGTTTTGACAACGTCTATACTTTCCAGATTACCAGAGAATCCTTCCAGGAGGGATTGCTGCTCAAGGAGAAGGCTGCCGCCTTTACGGAGCTGCTGACCCGGGCCTCGCGCAGCGAGCTGAGTCAAAACCTGCTGTTCTCTATTGAAGACTGGTCGAAGAATCTCCCGCTGGTTACAATCACTGACGAATGTGTCGTTGTTCAAACGCCTGAACCAAACCACATGGAATTGTTGCTAGGTCAGATCAGCGGGAAAAAGATCGTTCTCCAAAAAATCAGTCCGACCACCATTCTCATTGATGCTGAGAAGATTTACGAGACGATCGCATATGCCGAGAAGCTGAACCTGATCGTGAGGCTGATTCGCTGAGATGATCCGGCGGATGTTCATCGGTCTGGCGGTGCTGTTGGCTACGCTGGTCGCTTTCAGCGATTGTAACCGGGATGATCGGGTCTTGCTATTTGATGGCTACGCTATTTACAAGAATCCTGCGCAGTTGCCAGAAGCCTTTCCTCGCGCCTTTCGCCCGCCGCAGGCGCGGATCATTCAAGTCGCGGTATACAACCGCGAACCGTACTTGAGTGCGGCCGAGGGCGTTGCCGAGTTCGAAATGACGCTGGAAATGCCGGAGGCGTTGAAGCACTATCAGAACGCCTTCAGTGAGGCCGGCTGGCAGATCATTCAGAGTCACCTGGAGCCGAAGCGTTCGTTGCTGATCGCGGAAAGCCCATCCCGTCGACTGGCCACGCTGATTCTCACCGAAGATTCTGCTTTACGCGGCATTTTGTTTATTCGACAGGCTTCCCTGTTATGAATCCCGCCGGCGCCGCCGGACTTCCAACAGGCGATGCAACGGACGGCGCCAGCTCAATTCCGGCGCTCAGCGTCAGCGAATTCAACCTGAGGGTTCGCGATCGATTGCAATCCGACCTCGGACTCCGCGACATCTGGGTCGAAGGCGAAATTGCTAACCTCAACCAGCATAGCAGCGGCCATGTCTATTTTTCTCTCAAAGATGCCCAATCTACTTTAAGCTGTACGCTGTTTCGGCCGGCGGCTCAGAGACACAAGCACCTGCGTCTGCAAAATGGCGCCAAGTTACTGGCGCAAGGCACAGTCTCGGTCTATGCCCCTCGCGGGCAATATCAGTTCAATGTAGTTCGTCTGGTTGCGGCCGGCGAAGGCGAACTCAGATTGAAGATCGAAGAGCTGCGACGGCGTTTAGAAATGGAGGGCCTGTTTCAGGCGAAGCGCAAGCGCGCGCTGCCCGAATTACCGCTGACTTTAGGCGTCGCAACTGCATCGACTGGCGCAGCGATTCAAGACATCATTCGTGTTGCACGTACCCGCTTTCCTACGCTCAACATTCTGCTGGCCCCTTGCATTGTGCAGGGCGATGGCGCCGAGGATTCCATTGTCGCGGCGATCGAAGCATTGCAGACGCCTGCCCTTGGCGTAGACTTGATTATCGCCGGTCGAGGCGGCGGTAGTTTTGAAGACCTGCTGGCATTTAATTCCGAGAAAGTGGCCCGGGCCTTTGCTGGCTGCCAAATTCCTATCATCTCCGCCGTCGGTCATGAAATCGATCATCCTATCAGCGATCTCGCCGCCGACGCATTCGCCGCAACTCCGTCCGCCGCCGTGGAGCGTGCGATCCCAGAGCTGGAAGCCCTGCTTGACCAGCTTGAAGATCTGCCGCTGCGTATGAAGGTAGCGCTGCGCAATCGACGGCGAAATGGACAGGATCGTTTGAATCGCTTGCTGCAATCGCGAATATTCCGCCAACCGCAGAGCATGCTGGCTGATCGAATGCAGAGTCTTGATCTCGCTGCCAGGGATCTTCGAGACGGGATGTCGACGCTCTTGCGCGATCGTCGTGAGAAGCTGCAACCTTTTCAGTTACTTCCGGCCTACTGCGGGCGTATGCTGCAAAATCAGAGCAAGCGACTATCCATAGCAGCTGAGAGACTGCAAAATTTTTCTCCCCTGGCGACTTTGCAGAGGGGGTACGCTGTAGTGAGAAATGAGCGCCAGCTGGTGATTCGTAGCGCTCGCCAGGCGCAGCCCGGCGAGCGGCTGGAGATCTTACTGGCCGAGGGCCGCCTGGCAGTTCATGTGGCGGAGAGCCAAATCGTCGATGCTTAGTTGGCTCAGCTTTTGCCGGCTGCTGCGATGGCCACGTAGTTCAGATTGTCACGACGATCCAGGTCGCGGTCCAGGACGCAGATGAAGTCGCGCGGGTTGTCGAAGAGCAGCTGCCGGACTCGTCTTACCCGGTGCTTTCTCCCTTGCACAACATCCAGGTAAAAAAAGCCAAACAAGTCGGCCCCGTATTCATATCGGACAAAGCTGCCACAGCGTCGGCCCGTGTCATTGCGCATGTGAATGATACTCATGGCCGCTCTCCCGTAGATTTTCTGTTGCGGCCGGGAGTACAAGCAAAAATTGCAGACCCTTCGCGGTATCGCTGGAGCTGAACAGGCGACCGCCCATGCGCAAGGCCTGGCGCCGGGCCGCGAAAACACTGAGCCCCCAACCGCCGCCGCCCGGACCGATATTCCAGCGCGCAAGATCGATAACCGCTTCAGCGCTCAGCGGTCCAGATCGCGAGTCGCTGATGCGAAAGAGAACAAAGCGGCGCCCGCTCTCGATCGAAAGGTTCAAGACTCCGCCGGGAAGGGCGTTTCTTGCCAGACTCAGACAAATACCGAGGACGATAGACAGTGCGGAACTGCGATGCGAGTAGCAGAACAGATCGCCAGCGGGCAGGGACTGTATACATTGTACTGTCAGGCGTCGTTGGTGTAAGAGCGGTGTGAGTATTTCGGCAGCGTCGCTGAGAATCCCTGATGCAGCAAAAATTTCCGCTGGCAGGAGGCGTTGCTCCCTCCCGTCCAAAGCCTGCAGATCGTCAGCAAATTGTTCCACCGGCCTCAGCAGCCGACGCAATCGTAGAAGAGTATCTTTCTGCACGCTTCCCGACGAAAGAATCTCGGCCTCCAGGGCCAGAGTCAGCGCGGACAGCGGCGTGCGCAGGTCATGTGCGGCTCTGGCCAGCGCTTGATGCATGGCCGCGGGCGACGCTGGCGAGCGGGGAGGGCTCGCATTCTGCATCAAGCTTCGCTGCGTCTGCAGCGGAGACTGCTGGGCGCCTCGCCAGCGCAAGAAGCTCAGATTATTCTCCAATCCACTTCTGCTTTCGATAAGAAATGCATTTCGGCATTCTTCGCCAGGCAACCATTGGTCGGCATCAAACAAGCAGGCTAATGCCAGCCAGGGTGCGCCGGCGCCTGGATCGCCAGAAGGGAACAGCCAGATCAGAATTCGAGCCGCTACTTTTTCACCGGGTTCTGTTGGCGTCGCCTGCAGGTTCCAGTCGACAACCGCCGCGAGCAACTTGCACTCTTCCATCTCAACTGCCAGGCTAGCCGCGCGCTCGGCCAGGCTACAGTGGTCGAAAGCTTCTGTCGAAGCGCCAGAGGGCGCTGCCGATCGAGAATGCAAAGCGCGAAAAGATTTCATAGCTGCGGAGCGCCAGAGCAGCGCTGCGTTACGCGCCGGAAGCTCAGCCAGCAAGCGCTCCGGCCAATCTGCGCCGGCGGCGCACAGAGACTCGCCCAGCAGCTTGATTTGCGCCAGGAAACGTCCCTCCAGTATCGCGTCAGGGGGAGACTGACCCTGGGAAAGCGCGTTTCGACCAGAAAGAGCGATGCCAATCATCGCCAGCAGAATCAGAAGCGCTACAAGCGTCACTCTAAGGGATGAACCGTGGGTCGAGTTTGTGACTGAGCGAATCAGGCGTTCTGCTGCTAGCTTATGTCGCCCAAAGGCCGCAGCGACATCGCATTCTGCTGGCCCTCTTTCCCCTTCCACTTATCCTGGACGCAGATGAGCGGCAGCGCCTTTTCCGCGGAGCGGATGATTCAGGCCGAACAGCCTCTGGCAGGCGGGCGGCCGGGCGTTTCCGACGAACATTTTCTTCGTTTGCATGAGCGATACCTTTCGCTCCAGGGCGAAGGCGCTCACAGCGGTCTGCCCTGCTACTTCATCCGCCTGGCAGGCTGCGATTTACGCTGTCATTGGTGCGATACGCCTCAAGCGTGGAGCCAGGGCGCCTGGATTTCTCGCCATCGGATACTGGCCGATCTTCCCGAAGGCGTTGATTTGATTCAGATCACCGGCGGCGAGCCGCTGCTGCAGCGAGAGGCGTTGATCGAACTCTGCAGTGAGCTGCTTGCACGCCGGCCAACTCCGCGCGTTCTGCTGGAAACCGGGGGACATCTCCCGCTCGCCGGACTGCCCTCGGCGTTGCATATCATCATGGACATCAAGCTTCCATCTTCAGGAGAAGCGCGTCGCGACTTCCGGGGCAACCTGACGGTCTTGAAACCGACCGATGAAATCAAATTTGTTGTAGCGGACGAAACAGATTTTCATGCGGCGCTGCTGTGGATTGAAAAGGAAGAGCTGGATCATCGTTTCGAGGTTCTGATATCCCCGGTATGGGGCGGTCCAGCGTTGGCCGATGTCGCTTCCTGGATTCTAAGGAGCGGTCGCAAGCTTCGAATGCAGACGCAGCTACACAAATGGATCTGGGGACCGGAGGCGTCCGGTGTCTGATAAAACGGAAACGCCGGTAGTTGAAATTGTTAAGGAATTTCGATTTGAAGCGGCTCATTTGCTTCCGGGCGCGCCTGCGGGTCACAAATGCGCGCGGCTGCATGGACACTCCTTTCGTTTCGAAGTCCGACTGCGCGGACCGATTGACCCCCAGGTGGGCTGGCTGATTGACTTTGGCGAGATTGGCAAGGCGGTGCGACCCATCGTCGACGATGAATTGGACCATCGCTATCTAAACGAAATATCCGGTTTGGGCAACCCGACCAGCGAATGCCTGGCTGTCTGGCTATGGCGCAAACTGCACAAGGCCCTGCCCCAGATGATTGAGATTGTAGTTCATGAAACCTGCACATCTCGCGCCGTGTATCGTGGATGACGGCTCCCGGCGCAATTGTGCTGCTCAGCGGCGGTCTGGACTCGGTCACAGTTCTGGCAATTGCGCAAAGCGAAGGCTACGCCCCACTCGCGTTGAGCTTTGATTACGGGCAGCGTCACGTTGTCGAATTGCGTTGCGCCGCGTGGCAAGCGGAGAGCATCGGCGCAGAAATGCTAACGCTGAAGATTGACGAACGTCTGTTTCGCGGAACAGCGCTGGTCGATCGAAATATTGCGGTGCCGCTCGATCGCGCGATAGACGATCAGATTCCAGTAACCTATGTGCCGGCCAGAAATACGCTGTTTCTAGCGCACGCTCTCGCGCTGGCAGAGTCGCGAGGGATCGGACATATTTTTCTGGGCATCAATGCGCTCGACTACTCCGGCTATCCGGATTGTCGTCCCGAGTTCCTGGAGGCCTTTGCGACGCTTGCCCGTCTGGCTACCAGGGATGGCGTAGAGGGACGGGCCATCAAACTGCACGCGCCCTTGATTAAACTGAACAAAGCGCAGATTATACAATGCGGACTGCGGCTCGGAGTTCGCTATGAGTACAGTTCCAGCTGTTACCAGCCGGGGCTTGATGGCAGACCGTGCGGGCGGTGCGACAGTTGCCAGTTGCGGCGCCGCGGTTTCGCTGAAGCTGGAGTGGACGATCCGCTGTCGGCCGTACCGCCTTCTCAAACTTAGAGCCTGGATGACTGTTGACAGTTCTGCGAGGGGCTTGTAGATCCATCCCAGCATGCCTCGTGTTCTTGGCGCGATTCCAGCCCGATACGCTTCGGAGCGATTTCCCGGCAAACCGCTGGCAATGATTGGCAAGAAGCCAATGTTGCAATGGGTGTATGAGGCTGCCGTCCGCTGCACCGAATTGGAAAAAGTTGTAGTTGCAACCGACGATGAGCGCATCCGCGGGGTGGTAGCCGACTTTGGCGGAGAGGTGCTGATGACCTCTGACCGTCACAAAAGCGGGACCGATCGACTGGCCGAGGTGGCCGAATACTACAAGGACTTCGATGTCCTTGTCAACATTCAGGGCGACGAACCCGGCATTGATCCGGCGTTGATCGCTGGTGTGACGGCCCTGAAGGTTCGACATCCCGAATGGGAAATGACAACCGCCGCACGACCATTCAAGCGCGAAGAAGATCCGCTCGAACCGAATCGCGTCAAGGTTGCACTCTCCAAGAGCGGGCGCGCCCTGTATTTTTCCCGTAGTCTAATTCCTTTCCCGCGCAATCGCGCCGAACAGGAGGTCTACCTGCACCTGGGCATCTACGCTTATCAGAGAGATTTCCTGTTGCGCTTTAGAACCCTGCCAGCTTCCGGACTGGAGCAGACCGAATCGCTCGAACAGTTACGCGCCTTGGAGAACGACTACCAGATTGGAGTATACCTGGCGGAAGATTCCCTCCCGGCAGTGGACACGCCTCAGGATCTGGCAGAGATCAAGTCGCTCTTCGCCCGCCGCGGTCTGATCGACGGAGGCTAAAGTATGCCTTTAGCTCCCGGCGTAGCGATTCTGGAACTTGCCAAGCGAATTCGAGAAATCAACGAGGGCAAAACGCAACGCGACCACCCTTTGCCGGTCAGCGACAGCATGTACCGGCGCTACGTCTCGGATATTGTAGATTCGCCGGAGCAAATGCGCGAGTTTCTGCGATTGCTGACTGAAGCGCACTACATATTCACGATTACAATGGTGGAGCCCGACGACAATCTGATGATCGACGGCGTTTACGGCTATGTCGTGGCGGAACCGACAATCATTCGCCAGGTTCGGGAGGTAGCATTCTTGGACCTGGAAGCCGCACATGAGCAACAATTTTACCGGCGTAAAGGCGCCAGCTCGGTAATGCGCGAACTCGTTCCGCAGGCGCGTACTTTTAACAACACGCACCTCGGACGCAGTCTAAACGTAGCTTTGATGTTGCAGCAGTACGAGAATTTGCTGGCGCAGAGCATGTCGGAGTTCTCCGACGTCTGGCGGCGCAACCGTCTGGAACAGCTGATTCCAGGATTGGCGCCAGTCGAAGAGAGTGAAGCAATTACGCCGGAAGCCCCGGATCCTCGCAGTCAGCGCGCCGTTGATAGCGGCGAGCTGGATCGTATTCAGCAAATGGATGAAAGCGGTCGCTGGGGCGACGCGGTGCGCAAGTATGGCGTTCAATTTCTGGTGCGAATACACTTTCGCAAATATGAGTTCGACCGTGTTCGCTGGCTGATCAAGACGCACAAGATTGCTCGAGAGGATGACCTCCGATTCATCCGCGACACGGTCCGCTTAATGGAACAACGCCTGGACATTGATACGCGGCTGGAGAGGTTCGTCAAAGATATGTCGGAACTGCGACGCATGTGCCAGATTCGACTGAACCAGATCTTTCAGGTGCGCAAGGGCATCGATCAAGGCGGGTCATCGCCGGGCGCCGCACCCGCGTCCTTCAGTGCGCGGGACGGCGATGGCGATCCGGACACTGACAGCTTCTAGTCCGTGACGGCAGGCCCAGAATCGCCGCTATCATCAACAAGTTTGACATTGAAAGCGCAAAATTCCAGCCAACCCATGCGTTCGGCGCGACGCCTGGAAATGACCAAATGCGGCATCCACTCTGGTTCTTGCGGAGCGCGCTCCAGTCGCCAGCCCAGTTCGCCCAGCAGGCGCGAGCCCTTGATGGAATTGCACCGGGAACATGCGGCAACCACGTTGCGCCAGGAGTGATACAGATAGGGCGGCGGATCGCTCATGAGCCTCTGCCAACGACTTCGCGGTGTGATGTGATCGACGGTCAGATCGGCAGCCGCAAATCGCCGACGGCAGTAGGCGCAGGTATGGTCGTCGCGCTGGAAAATCGTCCACTTATTCAACGGCGGTTTGCGGCGCGGCAGCCGATGGTAGTGGCGTCGGGAGATAACGCGTGGAGCGGCTACGCTCAGCGAGGGACTGCGCAGCATATGCGGGGAATCAACAACGGCAAAGGCGATCTCTCGAAAAATGTCGAGGATTGCTTTGCGCACCGTGCAGATTTCAATGGGCGCCATGCCCGCATTGAGCACCAGCACGGACTGATGCAACAGACCGTCCATCGTAGTCCGACGACGTCAGCCGCGCTGCCGGGCGCAGCTAACCCGTTCGCTACCGTTTTGAAATGACGCCCTGGCGCCTGGCAAGCGCTTATTCGTCGCTCATGATTGCAACATCGCGCACTGCATCAGAGTCAGCCAGATTCACCAGCTTCACGCCTACGGTAGCGCGCCCGATGGAAGATACCTCGCTGGCCACCATTCTAAGCGTCATCCCGCTGGTGGTCATGATGACAATATCGTCATCGTCCAGCACGCTGCATATGCGCACCGCCGGACCGTTCTTTTCGGTAATCTTGATATAGGTCATCCCTTTGCCGCCGCGACCCTTGGCCGGGAAATTGTTGAAGGGCACTCGCTTGCCGAAACCGCGCTCGCTGATCACCAGCAATTGCGTCTTGGGTCGAACCATGTCCATGCCAATGACGTAATCCTCTTTCTCCAGGCGCATCCCAATGATTCCGGCGGCGTTGCGCCCCTGGCTGCGCATTTTAGCCAGGTTGGTTCGCAATGCATTTCCGAGGCGCGAGGCGACAATGATATCGTCGCGCGGACCCACCAGGCGAACATCGATCAGTTCATCCTCTTTGCGAAGATTGAGCGCAATGATTCCGCCTTTGCGGGTGTTCTGGAAAATCTCCAGATCACACTTCTTCAGAATGCCCTGGCGCGTAATCATGACAATCGCGCGATCCTGGCCAAATTCGCGGGTGGCCGCCAGCGCGCTGATCTTTTCATCTTGCGCCAGATTGATCAAAGCCTTCAGTGATTTTCCTCGCGCCTCGCGCGTGGAATCGGGAAGTTCGTGAACCTTTAAGGCAAATACCTTGCCCTTGTTCGAAAAGAGGAGCAGAGTATCGTGCGTAGAGGCCACCAGCATGCGCTTTACATAGTCCTCTCGTTTGGCGCCGCTGCCGCCCTTGACGCCGCGACCGCCTCGCCGCTGACGACGGAAGCTGTCGACGGCCATGCGTTTCACGAAGCCGTCTTCGCTTATCGTAATCACACAGTCTTCATCAGCAATAAGATCGGTGACTTCGAAATTAGTGGTATCGACGGAGCTATGGTCGATTTCCGTTGCGCGCTTTCCAGGATACTGTTTTCCAACTTCGCCCAATTCATCGGAGACGATCTTGTACTGGCGCTCCTCGCTCTTAAGGATGGATTTGTAGTCCTTGATCTGTTCCTTGAGCTGATTCAACTCTTCAATGATCTTCTGCGATTCGAGACTGGTCAGTTTCTGGAGCCGCATATCGAGAATGGCGTTAGCCTGAATCTCGGTGAGCTTGAATCGCTTGATCAGTTTTTCACGGGCTTCGTCTACGGTCTTCGAGCCGCGAATGATTTTGATGACTTCATCAATGAAATCAAGGGCGATCTTGAGGCCCTCCAGTATGTGGGCCCGCTTTTCAGCTTGCGCCAATTCATACGTCGTTCGACGTATGACGACTTCGCGTCGGTGGGCAATATATTCGGTAAGGATATCCTTAACATTCAGGACGCGCGGCTGTCCGCCGACCAGAGCCAGAAGAATGACGCCGTAACTGACCTGCAGCTGCGTTTGCTTGTACAGCTGATTGAGAATAATCTGGGCGCTTGCCTCCTTCTTCAGCTCGATCTCAACGCGAATCCCATGGCGATCAGAAAGATCGCGAATGTCGGCGATTCCCTCGACGGCCTTGTTTTGAATTAGCTCGCCAATTTTCTCGAGCAGCGTCTTCTTGTTAACCTGGTAAGGAATTTCGGTAATGACGATGAGATCGCGACCGCGAGAGGTTTGCTCGATTTCGACTCGAGCGCGGATGCGGAATTGGCCGCGACCGGTGGTGTAAGCCGCCTTCAATCCTTCGCCGCCGATGATGATGCCGCCGGTAGGAAAGTCGGGGGCGGGAATGTACTTCAACAGTTGTTCCGCGCTTAGCTTCGGGTTCTCAATCAGGGCTTTGGTGGCCGCTATGACCTCTTGCAGATTGTGCGGCGGAATATTGGTCGCCATACCCACGGCAATGCCGCTGGCGCCATTGACCAGCAGATTGGGGAAGGCCGCCGGAAGTACAACGGGCTCCTTGCGTGTGGCGTCAAAATTGGGGTTATAGTTGACTGTCTCCTTGTCGATGTCGCGAAGCAATTCTTCGGCCATCTTTGTAAGGCGAGCTTCTGTGTAACGATAGGCGGCCGGCGGGTCGCCGTCGATGGAACCAAAATTGCCCTGGCCATCGATCAGCGGGGCGCGCATCGTCCAGTCCTGAGCCATACGGACCAGCGTGTCATAGACTGCGCCATCGCCGTGCGGATGGAAGTTGCCAATTACCTCGCCTACGATCTTGGCGCACTTGACAAAGGCGCGATCCTGGCGCCACGCCTTCTCGTGCATGGCAAAAAGGATGCGTCGATGCACCGGCTTCAGCCCATCGCGCACATCGGGCAGTGCGCGTCCCACGATCACGCTCATGGCGTAGTCGAGGTAGGCCTCCTTCATCTGATTTTCGATATCCACAGGGACCACACGTTGGCCGCGGGCCAGGGCGCCCTGGATGTCCGTGCGCACGATCTGCGTTAGATGGGCTTCATTGCCGGAACGACTGGGTCCCGCTTTGGCGCCGCGCGGTGCGGAGTCTGCTTTCTTGATCGCCTTTTTCTTGGCCATGGTATCGCTTCAGTTGGGGTGCGTCGAAGTCGACGTCAGGCTTGTGTCCCGCGCCAGGGGCGCCCCGGCAATTGGTTTTTACCTGAAAGATACTCGCCGTGATTTTGACAGAACGGGTGCGCTTTTTCTTTGCAACTGCTGGCTCTTTCCGGCAGTGGATTTGTCCTGATGAATCAAATAGAATATAAGTCCAGCCGGCTCTCAGCCCCTCGCCGCTTACCAGGTCTTGGTATCTGGCGGATTGTTCCCGTCATCCTGCTGGCCTGCCAGCCGCACGGCGCCGGCGCGGCGCCCCTTTCCTCAGATTGGGACGATCTGGCGCGCTACTTTGCCGGCCTCGAATTGCGCGCCGAATCGCCGCTGGCGCCCTTGCAGCAGGAGCGGGCCTACCAGAACTACCGGCGGAATCAAGATCAACTCTGGACCAGAATCATGCAGCGCAGCGGCGCGCCGATCGACAGCTGGCGGAATTCAAACGCGCCTCCTCAGCCAGCTTCAAGCGCCCTCTATTTTTTCAGCGGGGCGGATGCATTCAATCTCCTACGCTGGTATCCCGACGCACGGCGCTATGTCATGGTGTCGCTGGAAGAGCCTGGCAAGATCCCGGATCCTCGCGAGCTAAACGCGGCGCAACGGCAATCCGCGCTGGCCCGTTTGCACAACTCGATTGTCAGCCTGGGCCAGGACAACTATTTGCGCACGCTTGTGATGCGCGCCCAACTTGCAGACAATCGCTTTCGGGGCTTGCTGGCCGTGCTCTTACTGGAGCTGGCGCGCAGCGGCTGCCGCATTGAATCGGTCACGCGCGTAGCCCTGGATAGCAATGGGGAGCTACAGCCGGCGGACGCAGAAACGGCGCCGCTCACTCCAGAGCAACTGCAACAGCGATTGCGCGACCCGGACTATGCTCCAGAAGGGTTGCGAATTCGCTTTATTCGAGAGGGAGAGTCGAATCAGCGGGAACTGGCCTATCTGCGCCTATGGATCAGCGATGAATTATTGACGCCACAAACGCGTAGTGCGAAATTCCTGGAAGGTCTCGGCGCCTTTTCCTATTTGTTGAAGTCCGCTTCCTACCATCTCCATCGCACTCAAGACGAACGCCTGGCGCGCTTTCTCGCGCAGCGAGCTGTTAGCGGCATTCAAGATGACAGCGGCGTTCCCTATCGCTATCTGATACAGGCGGGTCGGAGGGTCCGACTGTTTGGCGCCTATCGCAGCGCGACGCGCTTACGCGATCAACCCTTCACTCCCGATCAACCCGACCTGCGCGCTGCCTACGCCGCCGAAGCGCGACCGGCTCTGCCATTTTCCTATGGCTATGGAGCGTTGCACGGTCATTCTAATATTCAAACGACTGAACGACCAGATCAGAATTGAAAAGTCTACCAGCTCAGGTAAGGCGTCAGCTGGCGGAGCGCTTTCTGACGCTCGCGGAAATCAGGGATATGAGCTGCGACCAATTGCCAGAAAGCAGGTCCGTGATTTTTGTGGCGGATGTGCGCCACCTCATGGACGACAACGTACTCCTGCAGCAGGCCGGGCGCCTGCACGATGCGCCAGTTCAATCGCAATTCGTCCCTGGCGTTGCAACTTCCCCACCGCGAACGCTGGTCTCGAATTAAAACGGCGGCCGGTTGAAGGCCCATTCGCTGCGACCATCTGGCTACGACTTGTGAAAGGTCGCTCGTGGCCATAGCGCGGTACCAATTCAGCAACGAGCGCCGGCGATCCACGATTTGAGCAGTACACGGCGCCTGCATAAGGATCTCCCTTCCGTTGCTGCTGGTCTGGCAGCGGCGAATGGCTGCAATGCAGACCGCCAGGCGCAATTCTTTGCCGCCGAGCAAATAGACTTCGCCGGACTTAAATAGCTTTTCAGCCAGGCCAGGAAACCGCGCTCGCTGCCGTTGTTGCTGAAGCACAATCCAGTCACGGCGTCTGGCTACTATTTCCTCCAATTCTCTAAGCGAAGTGCGCAGCGGTGCACGCACGGTGATCTGGCCGCCAGGCGAAACGCAGACTGCGATGCGGCGGCGACCGCGCCGTCGTTCGATGGAAAACTCGAGGCTGCTACTGCTCCGGCGCTGCGGAATAGATTGGGGCGAGGCGTTGAAGGCCACAGCGCAATTGGAATCGGCGGTCTGCCTGGTACAAGCTCAAATTCAGGATGCAACTGGCGCTGCGGACTTTTCAAAGTGATACTGCAGTTCAGAGAGCGAAGCAATTTTATGCATGGCTCGGTGCAGAAAATCTTCGGGATCATCGCCGGGCTGAAAAAGCAGCGCTTCGCCAATGCGGATATCGACCTGTGTTCGGCGAAACCGACGAGGTCTGTAGTGAATGCCAATGCAGACAACCGGCAATGCCTGATTCGTTTCTGCAGTAATAAAGCGGAAGCCTGGCGCCCGACCTCGAGCCATGCGTCCGGGAACAGTCGTTTGCTCCGGGAAAACACAGAGCATATTGCCATTGCTGAGGACATGGCGCGCCAGCATCAAATCGCGGCGGCTGCGCTCCGGCCTGTCACGGTTGATTGGAATACCGCCTACCTTCAAAATCAATCTTCCAAAAGGACCGCGAGCCAGCGATTCTTTCATTACACACCACAAATGACGCCCATTGTTGCGCGTGATGGCCAACTTGCCCAATGGGACATCCGCTAACGACCAATGCTTGAAGAGAATCAGTACTGGACCGCTTGCAGGGATCTGCGCTTCGGCCTGCACACGGACGCGGTAGAAAGGCGCATACGCAATGCTCACCACCGCATTCCACAGGGCCGAAAGGAAAAGCGATTGCCCGGGATGACCGAAACGAGCCAGATTGCGAGCGCTCATTGGCATACCTGGCTTAGGACTGCAAAGCCCCGTCGCTGGTTGCAAAAAATGTAGCGCCCGGTAGCGGCAAATTTCGGCGCTCCGCGCTATCGGGGCCGCAATCAAAATTGAGACAGGCGGAAATGACTCGTTAGAACTTCAACGGACGGCCAAATAGAACTCGATCCGCGCTTCCTTGAGGTTAACACAGCGGACATAATTTCGAACCGCGTCCGACCTATCTTCCTTCAAAGCGGTCAGCAGGGCCTGCATTGCCTCTTTTGAAGCCATACGCAGCAGTACTGTCCAGGCGCCATCCTCCGACTTCAGCAATTGGCGGCCCAAATATCCTGCATAGTTGCTGCTAAGATGGGCAGCCATATGTAACTCCGCCGCCAGAATGTCTTCTTCGGAAATCCCTGCATTCAGGCGGAACCTTACGATTTCAATGTATTCGTTCATCTTGCCCGACAGGTCTCTGAAGCTTGCTCCATGAATGCATTCTCACAAATTCAGGCAGGCGCCGCAGCCAGAAGCATCGTCGCAATGGCTGCCGGCGATCTGCACCATGCGCCGAGGCTCCGGAGTCTTTGCTGCAATGACCGAATCGAAGCGACCTTGAACACGATACGCCGGACCCGCCGTTGCGGCAGCCTGCTTTTTCATTGACTGACAAGTCAATCAATATTGGGCTGGCTGCCGGAGCGACGATGATCCCCGCACGAATTGGCATTGTTGGCCAGGCGATTCGCCAGGAGCGCGAGAACCTCGACCTTTCCATAGAGGACACGGTATTCCTTACCGTCAGTCAGGCGCTCGCAAACACCGGTCTAGCGCTTGATGACATCGACACGGTTGTCCAGGCGGGCGACGATGTGATGGATGGAATCTCAATCCAGCATGTGTATACGGTGGAGCCGGCCGGCTCCTTCATGAAGGACGAATCGAAGGTGGAACGCGATGGCGCCTGGGCGCTTCACTACGGGCTAATCAAGCTGCTCTCCGGGAAATTCCGCTGCTGTATGATCGTCGCGCAGTCCAAGGCAACACAGTGCAGCGCCAGCGCAATGAGCGGCATGGGCGCGGATCCCTTTTATCTGCGTCCGGTAGGCGCTGATGGCGACTCCATCGCCGCACTACAGGCGCAATTCTTCTTACAAAAATCCGGCGCGACGGCGCATGACTTTGCCGCAGTAGCGGCGGTCAATCGCAGTCGGGGTGCGCTTAACCCGCGCAGTATGGCCGGCGAGGGAGTTGCGATGAGCGTGGATCAAGCGCTGGCTGCCGCGCCGATCGCATCGCCTATCAATAAGGCCACCGCCGCGCGCGCTGGCGATGGCTGCACTGTCCTCTTCCTGGCTACAGAGGAATTCATACGTGAACGCAAACTAAATGCCGCGTGGATAACAGGTTTCGGCATGTCCAGCGACGCCTACTATCCCGGTTATCGCGATCTGACGCGGGCGCCTTCGGCGGAGCTTGCCACAGCGCAGGCCCTGCGCATGGCCGGGACCAAAATTGATAGCGTCGATTTTGTTGAAATCCACGAGCTATATGCACACCAGCAAATTTTGACGGCGCAGGCGATGGGTTTCAAATACGGCGCAAGCGCGCTGGAGGATGTGCGCAGCGGTGCAACGACGGCCCAGGGCGTGCGTCCGATCAACCCATCGGGCGGCGCTCTGTCCGGCCATGTTATCTATGCCTCCGGTCTGGGGCGCATACTCGAAGCCAGTTTACAGTTGAGGCAAGAGGCTGGCGCTGTTCAGCTCAAACAGGCGCATCGCGCGCTGGCGCATGCCCAGGCAGGACTGGCCATGCAGGCCAATATTGTCTACGTGCTGGAGGCCTGAGGATGGGCGATGCAAAGCAAGTTGCCAGGGCTGCTGTAACCGGCGTAGGGCAGACCATCACGCGCCTGAAGCGTCGCGACGTCAACTTTCCGGAAATGATGCATGAAGCGTGTGTGCTTGCATTGAAGGATGCCGAGCTGCAACCGGAGGACATCGATCTGGTAGTTTTTGGCAGCGGTCCAGAATACTTTGAAGGCGTCAACGAACCGGACCTGTGGGCCACCGACCACACCTTTGGTATTGGTAAGCAACACTGCAGGATTCAAACCGGGGGAACCGTTGGCGCATCAACCGGGATTGCCGGCTACTACATGGCCGCGTCAGGCCTCTATGACAACGTGTTGGTCGTTTCCGGCGACAAACTCAGCGAGTCTTCGGTGCAAAAGGGTTTGAGTTTGGTCTATGCGCCAACCATGGGACGCGACTTTGCGGCTGGCGCTCCCTCGGCTGTAGCCAATCAGGCGCGCATCTACCAGAACCAATTTCCGAGCGTGAATGAACGCCATTTTGCAAAGATCGGCGCATGGATGCGCAAGAATGCGCTGAACAATCCCAACGCGCAGCTAAAATTGCCGCAAATCAGCGAAGAGGTGATGCTGGGCATGGCCTGGTTGTCCACGCCGCTGCGCTTGCTGGATAGCTGTCCGACCAGCGATGCCGCTTGCGCAATGGTGATCCAGAGCGCGCGAAAAGCGCGCGAATCGGAGCGGCCAAAAGCCTGGATTCAGGCCGTAGCAACAATCTCCGAGGGCTACAATTATGTAGATCGCGATTGGTCCAATCCTATCGCTCAGCGCGAAGCGGCGCGTCGTTGCTATTCACAGCTTGGGATTACGAAGCCGTTGGAAGAACTCGATGTTCTGGAAATCTACGACGCCTTTACCAGCCAGCATTTGATCTGGTATGAGGGCCTGGGCCTTGTGGAACGCGGTCACGGCGCTGACCTCGTGGACCAGGGCGCAATCCGCATGGACGGCAAATTGCCAGTGAATCCCTCGGGCGGCGTGCTATCCAATAATTCAATTGGCGCGTCGGCAATGATTCGCCAGGCGGAAGTTGCGCTGCAATTGATGGGTCGAGCTGGCGATCGCCAGGTGCAGGGCGCCGAGATTGGACTGGCCCATGGCTGGGGCGGCGCTATTCAATTCCACACGGTCATGATTCTCAGCGGCGAGCAAGACTTTGAACTGTCGCGTCGCAAGCGTGCTGAACGTCGCACGGTTGGAGCAGAGCGATGAGCCAGGATCAGGAAAAACCAGCGGAGCGTCGCGCTATTCAGGTGTTGCCCGGCGAAATCGATAACGACTATATCTGGAATCCCGGCCCGGTCATTGGCCGATTCCTAACCCGGCTGCGCGATGATCGTGAAATCCTTGCAGTGCGCTGTCCGCGGACCTCCCGGGTATTTCTTCCGCCGCAAGCCTGGTCGCCGGCGGCGCCAGTTGCCATGGATCGCTATTTGACCTTGCAAGGACAGCCAACGCTTTCGGCCGGAACGGTTGTTGACCGGGCGCCCTGGAATCTTCCCGAAGGCTTGAAGCCGCCATACATGCTCGCCGCCATACGATTTCCCGGCGCCGACACCGATCTTATTCATCTGGTTGTCGCGTCGCGCGCTGAGCTTATGGCGCTCCAGCCCGGCGCCGCGCTACAGATTCGCTGGAAGGAACCGCGCAGCGGAACCATTCGAGACATTGACTTCTTTACTCCAGCAACGACCGGAGGCGCAGCATGAGCTCGCAATCTCAAGGAGCCGGCCCCGCTCTGCGCATTGAGTCCGAGTTTGAGACCGTCAATGAACTTCTGGAATCCCGCGCCAGGCAGTATCCGACAAAGACCTATCTGATCTTTCAGGATCGCAGCTACAGCTACAGCGAGTTTCGAGGGCGAATACAGCAGGAGGCCGGGGTCTTTGTCGCAAGTGGAGTCAAACCCGGCGACCGCGTTGCGATTCTGATTCCAAACTCAGACGATTGTCTCTTTGCCTACTTCGGCGCGATGCATGCCGGCGCCATCGCCGTAACCATCAACACGCTTTTGAAGTCAGAAGAACTGGAATTCATTTTAAACGACTGCGGCGCTCCTTTGCTGGTAACGACGCCACACTATCGGAAACTGCTGGAGCCAGTCTGGGATCGCATCCAATCCATTGAAAAGACGCTGCTGGTGGGACCCGAAGCAGCGGAGGCGAACTACCCGGACGCGACGGCGCTCAGCCCCCTATTGGCCAGCGCGAAAGCGCCGCAACTCAAGATCGATAAAAGTACGCTGGCGGTGATGATCTATACCTCCGGCACCACCGGACATCCCAAGGGCGTTACCCTCGACCATGCTAACCTCCTCTACAACAGTCTGGTCGCACACCAACTGATCAGCCTCGAACAGAGCGATGTCAGCCTTTGCATCATGCCGCTCTTCCACGTGAATGCACAAATCGCATCAGTCATGTCCAGTCTTCAAGCCGGGGCGACCCTGGTGCTGGAAGAGATGTTCAAGCCGCGCAGCTTCATTGATACATTGCGCAAGTACCGCTGTTCGACCTTCAGCGGGGTTCCGACGATTTACAACTACCTCAATGAAATGACCGAAACCGAAGGCGAGAAACTGGATTTTCTCAAGGCCTGCATTTGTGGCGCCGCGCCGATGCCGGTTGAAGTTTTTCAAAAATTTGAACAAAAGTTTAGCGCGCGCATCCTTGAGGGCTACGGTCTTTCGGAAGGAACCTGCGTTTCTTCACTGAATCCGCTGCACGGAGAGCGCAAGATAGGATCCATTGGCGTCGCCATCCCCGGACAGGAAATGGCCATCTGGGATGATGGCAACAAACCGCTTCCCGATGGACAAATTGGCGAGATCGTAATCCGCGGGCCCAACGTCATGCGCGGCTACTGGAATAATCCAGAGGCGACCGAGCAAGCGTTGACCAATGGCTGGCTGCATACGGGCGATCTGGGCTATCGGGACGAAGAAGGTTACTACTTTATTTCCGGACGCAAGAAGGAGATGATCATTCGCGGCGGGGAAAACATCTATCCCAAAGAGATCGAAGAGGTCCTCTATCAGCATGAGGCCGTTCTCGATGCCGCGGTGGTGGGCGTTCCAGACAAGAAATACGGCGAAGAAGTGGCCGCCTTTGTCATCTTGCGTCCGGGCGCCGCTGCCAGCGACAAAGACCTGCGCAAATACCTTCGCATGAAGGTTGCTGAATTTAAGCGCCCGCGCATTCTGGAGATCGTTCACGACCTGCCGCGCACCGCTACGGGCAAGATTCAGAAGCACAAGATTATCGAGGAGTACGCCGGCAATCAGCAGTTGATCAATCGCGTGCCCGGTCATGTCCATGTGCCCTATCGCTGGGTCTATGGCAAGGCAATGGCTCGCTTCTATGAGGGAATGGCTTATGAGGGGCGCTTTTACGGCACGCGCTGTCCAAAATGCAAGCGCGTGCAATGCCCCCCGCGATCCTTTTGCAGTCTCTGCTTCGTCGAAGCAATGGATTGGGTGGAGCTTCCCAACTCCGGCCAGCTAACCAGCTTCACCACCGTCTACATGGAGTTTCCCGGGCAGCCCTTGAAGCCGCCCTATACCTTCGCGCACATTCGCCTGGACGGGTCCAACAACGATATCTATCATATTGTAGGAGAAATTGCCGAAAAAGATCTGCGCGTCGGTCTCCAGGTCGAAGCTGTCTGGCGTCCGCCGGCCGAGCGCCGCGGCAATCTCCACGATATTGTTCACTTTCGGCCGCGCCACGGCGGCTGAGCGCCGACCAACTCGCGCTCGACAGTTGTACGGCGTAGTTGTCTGCTGGGACTGTCATGGCCAGTACAGCGGCGTCTACCGCAGAACTTTCGACGGCGCTGGAAACCGATTTCGAGCAACTGCGCCAGAACCTCCACGAGCCGGAGGCGCTTGCCGCGTGGTCCGGACCGCACTTCAGCTTTCCGCTACGGCGTGAAGCCTTCGCGCGCCATTTGCGATTGCGATTTCCCGGGAAGCCGCGGCGCCTCTGTCTTGTGTTTCGACGCCAGCAAGATGGACGCTTCAGCGGCTACTTTGAATTTGGTCGCATCGACTATGCCCAGCGCAACACAACGCTGGCACGAATCCTGATCGACCATACTCTTCGGCGCAGAGGTCTCGGTCGAATGATGGTCTCGGCCGCCCTGCAAATGGGTTTTGAGACCTTGCGTTTGCACCGTATTGATCTGCGAGTCTACGAGCAGAACCGACCGGCATTACGTCTGTACGACTCGCTTGGATTTCGAAGCGAAGGGCTGCTGCGCGAGACTCTGCTGGTAAATGGCCAATGGTGGAGCGCACGAAGCATGAGTCTGCTGGAACAAGAATGGCGCGGGCGGGCGCGGCAGTGAGCGTAGCCACTGGCCAGATATTCCTGCGCGGCGCGGCCATGGGGCCATTGATCCAGACACTGGGGCAGCATCTTGTCGCCTGGAGTCGCACCGAGGCATGCCTTGAGGATTTTGAGGAGAACGACTCAGCCTATTTCTCTACAGCCAATTCTCTACAGAAGGCGCGGCTGACTTTGCTGCTGCCGGGCGCCAATGGCGTGATCGCGCTTCTGGACAGCTCCTCCTTCTGGTTCGATCGCGAACTTGCGCAGCAACTGTCGGCGGAGCTGCAATGCGACGCATGCTGGTTTGCGCTCTCTGGCGACAGTCTTTCGCTGGATATGATCGAATGGCAAAGCGGAACAACACTTCAAACCATCCAATCGCCAGCGTCGGTCTCGCCGCCGATGATGCCGTTCTATCAGGATGTAGAGCAATTAGCTTTTGAGCGATTGCTGGAGTTCGGCGTATTGCCGGAATATATTTTCTTACGGCTCAACCACCTGGAGCCAATCAGTCCGCAAGAGATGCCCGACTCGGAAACGCCGTTTCTATTTCAACTTGTTCGCGGCAGTGAAAATTTTGACCTCTACGCATCCCCCTATCGCATTCGTTTGCCGGACCCCCCGCCTTCTGGAATGCTGGGCTTTCCCGATCGCAGGCTGGAGGACAATCGGATTGCGTCCGATCATTTGCAGCTTTCCGGCGAACCGGAGGAGGAACGTCTGGACCGCCTCTACGCGGCGCTACTGAGTCGCGCCGAGCGATATCGGATGATCGGCTGGCGGGAGACCAGCTACAGAGTACAGGCCGGCATCGGACGCACGGGGATGCTCAAAGCGCTACAACAATTGCAGGTCGAACGCGGGGACGTTATGCTGCGCTTTGTTGATTGAGCAGTCCGGGTTGAAGCTCCGCCGCCTGCGGCGGCAGCGGTATGAGATACGATCGCCAGGCAGTTGTGATCTGTTTGTCATCACTCTGTCACGAAGTGGCACGATGCTCGGCACCCAGTCCAGGGCAGGAGTGCTTTCATGAAATTTCGTCATCTGGTCCGGGTCGGCATCCTGGCCGGTCTCGTTGTTGCAACCTTCTCGTTGCAGGGACCGCTATTTTCGCAAAGCGAACCGGCAGCGTCGGAACAGGCCGCTCCAGCAGGCGAGGAAAGGCAAGACCAGCCGGCCAACGACAATCAGTCGTTGAAGTTGGATTCGGAATGGTATCGCGATCCCGCCATCTGGGTAATTATTGGCCTGGGACTTCTTGTGATCGCTGTTGCTGTCGATCGCGGCTATATCATCTATCGAAAGAATCGTGGCAGCAACGCTGAGTTGGTTCAGTACCTTGCCGAAAGTCTGCACGAAAGGCGCCTTCCAATTGACCAGATTGCAGCCGAAATCGGACAGGAAAAGTTTGGACTGGAGGGACGGGTCGCTGCTTCGGCATTGAAGGGCTGGGAGTTCGGCGTTGAAACCATGGAACAGTACGCACACACCGCGCTGACCGCTGAGCGAAGAAACCTGGAGCGGCGACTGGTGATCCTGAATACGCTTGGCAACAACATACCATTTATCGGCCTGCTGGGCACTGTACTGGGAATCATGCAGGCCTTCGGCGACCTCGCTGACCTTGGCGCCGACGCCGGTCCCTCGGTGGTTATGAAGGGAATATCATCCGCCTTGATCGCGACAGCTGCCGGACTGATCGCCGCAGTACCGACAGTCATATTTTACAACGGCCTATCCAAAGGCGCCCGAAATAAAGTCTCCATGGCTGAGGAAATTGTCAGCTTGCTAAAAGCAATTCGTCTATCGACGCCGCGCTAGTCGATCAACTCTAGCGTATCATCAACCAATCGGGAGCAAAATATGGCCGCTGGACCTTCGCAATCGGACGACGGAGAAATCTCCGGCATCAATGTTGTTCCGTTGATTGACATCATGCTGGTGATCGTAATCATCTTAATGATTACTGCCGAGTTTACCAAGTACCGCACGATTCCGATTAAACTGCCGAATATCAATGCTGCAAGCGTGCGGCAGGAGCCACAGAAGGTCAACATCACGGTCCATCCCGATGGACGTCTGTTCTGGAATGATCGTCCGATCGATCCGGCCACGCTGCCGGCGCTGTTGCGCGCGCAGAAGCAGATTCAACCCGATCTGGCAGTGATCATGCGGGCGGAAGGCGCCACCAGCTACCAGAGCGTTCTCAGCGTACTTGATACAGTCAAGGAGGCGGGCATCGTAAAGGTTGGTCTGGCCGTCGACTCCAATCGACCCGGCAGACGTTGAGCCATGTCCAAACGCAATCGACAGGCCGCGAGCTACCAGAGCGATCATGCCGCCGTTCATCTGGATGGCATCCGTCTGGCAGATGGTCGTCAGGTTCTGCCCGGATTATCCAACAGTTTTGAGCTGCGCCAACGCGTCTCCTTCGTGGCGCGGCACAGGGTCTGGCTGATCAATGCTGGACTTGGATTTGGAGCGCCGCTAACCGTCGCCGGCCTGTTGATTGTTGGCGGTTTGCTGTCCTGGTTTGGCGATCGCCGATTCGACGAGATGGCCCTCGCGCAGTTTAACTTTGGCGACGTCGTAGCATTGCGACCCAACCGTCGCGCAGCGCCGGTACTCGAAATCGACGAGATTTTTGGCAACGAGTTCGTGCGCGACAAGGACAAAGTCGCCGAGGACGGAGAAGACCCGCGTGTGGCCGGCGCCGTGCAGGCCTTTGCCTCCGGCGTCAGTCCGCCGGTCGACCTGAGTCCCGAAATTGTCCCCGAGTACAGCGCCGAGGCGCGCAGCCGGGGCTTGCAGGGCAAAGTCTTTCTGGAGATTGTGGTGGCCGACGACGGCAGCACGCTTCGGGTAAGGGTCGCCAAAGGCATTGACCCGCTGCTGGACAGCGCCGCCGCCGCCGCCTATCGCCGCAAGCGCTGGGCGCCGAGCCGGGGGGCGGACGGCAAGCCAGTGACTATCAAGTTCATCCAGCCAGTCAACTTCGTGCTGCAATAGCCTGCTGGTCGCAAAGCGCGCTTGACACCTCGCGATCCGATCGGCCTGATCCTGCCGCCGCGCCCTGGGCGCGCTGCAGTCTCATGGCCATCGACCCCGCCAACCTCGACGCATCGATTTTTGCAGACGATTCTCTATTTGGCAGCGACTCCCTCGCTTCGACGGCCAATGTCCTGGTGCAGTTTGGCGATATTGAACGCTTCAAACGCGAATTTATTGAATCCAATCGGGGCAAGCCGCTGTTCATCGTTCGTTTCGAGAATGTGGGCGGAGTGACGATGCAGGATTTCGTCGACCTGATCAACCAACGCCTCGGGCCCATCCTGGATCAGGGAGTCGACCACCATTACTACTTTGATTCAATGCGCTCGGCCTTGATCCTGGGCATTGCGCCGCTGCAAAGCGTCGATGCCGGGCGGGCGCCAAATATTGACAACGCCATTGGAAAGCTGCACGAAGAGGTGCATCGCAAACGCTTGTGCACCTTTGGTTTTGGCGTCGCCAGAACGCAGTGCAACTTCATCTCCAATTCCAACGAAATACTGGATGTACTGCTGCGCTCTTCGGCCAAGAATCTACGCGACAATTTGATTCGCTGGAGCTGGACCTACTTCAATCGAGCGAATACATATTTTGCCGGCAACGCCGAGGAGGCGGTCATTCAGCCAACCGTCTACTACGACCACCGCGCCAGGCGCTTCACTGTGAAGGGCGGAGAGGTCTTTGTAGGCGGCGGACTCTACAAGGGCTATCACGAACTGATCAGCGATATTCCCGAAGATGAGGATCTGGAGCGGATTGAGCTCTTGATCCTGGAAAAGTTGATCATCGCCTGCGAAAAGACGCCGGGCGTGCTCAAATTCAATATCAGTCCGCAAACTATCCTGGATACCTTTTCGCAAAGCGAACGCGTGGTGCGACTCAATCGTCTGCTGCATGCACGCGGTCTCAACCCTCGCAATGTGCGCTTCGAGTTGGTTGAAAAACCTTACGAAGAGACTGGCAAGAAGCTGAAGGAAGTTTGCCAGGAATTTCACAATTTCGGAATTACCTTTGCGGCCGACGACTTCGGCGTCAAGAGTCAGAGCCACCAGGTAATTCTCGACCTGGGCCAGATGATCAAGGAATTCAAACTGGACCCGATCAGTTTCAAGTTTAAGCCAGATGAAGATCGGACAAAGTTTCTGGATAACCTGGCGTTCATTTCCTATTGCAAACGTCTTGCCGATAACCGCGAGGCCCTGATTACAGCGGAAGCAGTCGAAGACGTCGATACGCTGAAATTTTTGCTGGAACTGCACATCCACCAGTACCAGGCGAACATGTTTTGCTCCAAAATGCCGGTTACAGAATATCGTTTGCGATTTGCTGAGATGCGCGACCTGCCCGAAGATACAGTAATTCAGATTCTCAGCGACGCCGATCTGGCGGATCGCCAGCGCGAAACCGGCGACATTTTTCAAGTGGCGCGCGAAGCTGGCCTGCTGCCGGCAGAGGGCGCCGGTTCCGCCGATTCCTGAATTGGTCGGTACTGAAACGTCAATCAACGGGAAAGCGCCGCGGCGCGTAGTGGGCGGGCGTCCCGGCGGCCGGCAAGTAGCGAAGAAAATCCTCGGGGCGCTCACGAAATCCAGCCAGCGGCGACTCCAGCGCGCTAAAGTCGGGATCTCCCCAGTATGTTTCAAAGAGATCGTGGCTTTCCGTACCCAGGCGAAAGTGGTTGTCGCTGTGGATCAGTAGCATCTCGCCGCGACGATCTGGATATCCGGAAAGGATCAACGATTGGATTTCATTGAAGTCCAGGCCTTCTGGATCATTGGGCTTGGCTACCGATTCGAATTCCAGGCTGAGCAAAACGTAGAATCGACGAGCCTGTCGAGTTAGCTTAAAGGACTCCTCGAGTTCCGTCAGTCGTACCTGGATTAGCAATGGAAAGCGATTCGCTTCCATCAATCGGAAGCGTGCTGCAACCGCATTGTCGCGCAGGCCCAGCTGCAGGTACTTCCTGCGTCGAATAGGTCCGGCTTCATTCAAAACGCGCGGTGCAAAGCGGCCAATGAGCCCTCTGTTCTCCTCAATGGATTTGTCGATGATTCGTTCATAGAGTTGGATCAGCAGCAGCTGGCTTTTCTGCAGTTCTCGCAGGGCTTCATTGTAGTGCAGGGCTCGATAGGAAATCTCCCCTTGAATGTGGCGGTGAATTGAGCGGCGAAAAACCTGGCGCTCCGTTTCGTCGCCATAGTTGGAAAGGGCGGCGTTGATGGTTTGAAAGTATCGTTCGTTGAGGCGAATTCCCGTTTCCACTGCCAGCAGCGAGCGCGCCTCGGCGCCGGTGATCCCCTCGTTGGCAGCAAGTGCGGCAGGCTCAAGGGCCAGCGACAGTGCGGCGCAAAGGAACAATGCCAGGGACGCATCGGGCAGCCGCAAGATCCCGCGCGTTTGTTGGCGAGAGGAAAGGCTCATCTAGGGTGTACTATCGCTGCCGCGAATCGCGGCGTGACATAAGCGAGGCAGAAGTTGAGGGGCGGCGGGCAATCGCCGACCAGCGGTATCAAAAAGTGACAATTGTCTATCAAATAGTGATCCCTCGGCCAGATTGCCGCATCGGGGTCGGGTTTCCGCATTTCTTCTTGACAGTCGGCTTATGTCTGCTGTGATCTCTCCAAAGAGCTATTCTGGACAAGATATGCCAGCTGCTAGAGGCAAGAAGCCGCAAGCCCGCAAAGCGAAAGCGAAGCCCAAAGCTCAGCCCAAATCGAAAACAAAACCCCGGAAATCGAAACCTGCGTCCGCCGTACGGCGGAGCGACGAAGGTTTCTCTCCGGGAGAATACGTGGTCTATCCCATGCACGGCGTGGGGCAAATTAGCGCCATTCAGAAGCAGAGCGTTCTGAACAAGAAGAAGGACTACTACATCCTGGAAATCGCCAGCAACAAGATGCGCGTCATGGTTCCCGTCGAGAACGCACGCGCGATCGGGATACGTGCGATTATCCAGAAGAAAGATGTGAAAAAAGTCCTGGATTTGTTGCGCAAGGACGAGGTCGATACGGAGGAAGACTGGAAGATCCGTTATCAGAACAATACCGCGAAATTGAAATCCGGCGACATCTACTCCGTAGCGGAAGTGTGTCGCAATCTGTACAAGCGCGCCCGGGAAAAAGAGCTATCGCTGATGGAGCGTCGGCTCTATGAGCAGGCTTACAATCTGATTTCCCATGAGATTGCTCTAACGCGGGGCGCTAGCGTTGAGGAAGCGGGCAACCTGATATCGGAAACGCTTTCCTGATCGGGGATTCGACGGCGGGCTGGCAGCTGGCATAGAGTCCATAGCTCGACTATCGCAGGATGGACGAGATCTATGAAAAAAATCCTGAGAGCTCCTGCCGCAGTAGCGGTGGGAGGCCTGGTATACCTTGCCGGATGGCTGGAATCCGGTTATTCGAACTTGAGCGTCGGCCTCGCTGTCGCTGCCGCCTTGCTGGCGGGCTTTGCCCTCTACCTTGATGTTATCTTTCGGGGACTCGATGTCGGTCGTTTAGCCGGCGCTGTAGCCGGATTGGCTGTCGGGGCGATCGCCGGAAGTTTCTTTTCCGAGCTGGTACTGCTGGCTGGCTACGAAAGCGCGGCCGCATCGGCCTTCCTTTATGGAGTGCTTTGCGCGCTGTCTGGGATGGCGGGGATGCTTCTGGGCGGCGCCTTCAAACTGCGCCTGGTGGAAAGCAGCGCTGTCGGCGAATCAGGCGAATTCGGTCGAAGCCGAGCCAAGCTGCTGGATACATCCGTAGTGATCGACGGCCGTATTCTCGATATCGCCGAAACAAAATTCGTGGAAGGACCCTTCATCATTCCAAACTTTGTGCTGCGAGAGATTCAGCTGATAAGCGACAGCCCGGATCCGATCAAGCGCAACCGCGGCCGCCGCGGCCTGGATATGCTAAACAAGCTGCAGCAGCGCACGGACATCGTGGTAAAAATCAACTACCTGGATTACGCCGATACTCGCGAAGTCGATGCCAAGCTGGTACGCGCCGCCAAGGATCTCGATGCGCAGCTAGTCACCAACGATTTCAATTTGAATAAAGTAGCCGAGCTGCAGGGCGTCGAAGTGCTCAATTTAAATACTCTGACCAACGCCCTTAAACCTGTCGTCCTGCCCGGAGAAGACATCGTCATCGATATCATCAAGGAAGGAAAGGACGAGAATCAAGGCATTGGCTATCTTGAAGACGGAACGATGGTGGTTGTCGA
>JAIBBN010000010.1 GCA_019694655.1 Leptospirales bacterium | reverse complement strand
AAGGCATGCTTGCTGAAGTTGCGATGGCCGGCCATTTCTGCGGCGACAGCTGCGCTCAGATTTGCGGCCCAGCGATTGGCCAGGTCGACGCTCTGGCAAATCTCGCCAAATACTTCGCCGATGGTTTCCAGATATGGGATCTGATCTTCAACGTAGGCCCTATCCAGGCGCTCCAGCCAACTCTGGCGGACTTGATCATCGGCGGGCGCCCTTGCAATGATTGCGGCCAGCTCTTCAACTGCGTGGTTGACTTCGCCGCCAATCGCGCCGGATGAACTATCGACATTGGCGATGGCTGGCGAAACCTTTTCGAGAAAGAGCACGGCGCCCTCCGCTGCTGCCACCGGCTCGGACTTTGCGGCCGCTTTGATTTCTTTCACAGCTTCTTTGATGCGCTGAATGGGCAGGTCGCTTCTCCAGCCAAAGGCGCCTTTTCGAAACCGCGCTGCAAATTGCCAGCCTTCATTGCTCATCTTTCTTTTCCCTTGGACGCCGGACCAATGCCGACCGTGGCTTTGAGCGTCGCCCTGCAGCCGCCATCTTTCTCTTGCTCGACGATGGAAGTGTGACCCACGGCCAACTGTAAACCTGGAATGGCCGGCTCAGTTCACTGAAACTGAATTTTTCCGCCGCGTCCGGGATATGCCGAAAGGCAAGGCCTATTCGTACCTTTCTATTTGGCTGGCCTTTCCAGGCGGCGCTCCGGCCGCTGACCGAAGAGGCAGTATTTACTGGATGATTTTAAGGATAAAGATATCGCTGTCTCTCTGTACAATCGTGCGCTTGTTGGCCGGAGGCACACGAGAGACTCACGGGCCTTTCAGCCTCCGTGGATGCGGGCGCAGGAACCAAGAACTGCCGCTTGATACAAGTCTATTCAGCTTTCATGAATCAACTGACCTCCGCAGATAAGGCCAGGATACTTTCGCTGCTCAGTTCCTGCAGCGCCGCCGTACGTGAAAAGGGCCTGCGCTACCAGCGGGAGGGGCGCGTACAGGAGCTGCGCCTGCGAAACGAGATATTGACTGCAAGAGTACAGGGAGAATGGCCCTACGCAGTCCGCTTCAATCTGGACCAAATGCGCGCAGAGTGCGACTGTCCGGCCAGCTCGCTCTGCAAACATCTGGCCGCAGCCGCCTTCCAAGCACTGAAATTGTCCGTCGAAATGGAATCGCCCGCGCGGAGCAAGCCGCCCTCGCGCGCCCAGGCCTCGCCCGGCAAGATTGCGGCGCAGATCCAGCCTGACTGGCGCAGCTTTTATCTTCGCATTTTGAAGCCGCGCGGAGCGGCGCCGCTGCTCACCGAATACGATCCAGAGTATCATCTGCTGTTAGAGCGGTCCCAGTTCCTGGCCAGCGTGGCCCCGCATCTTTTCGACGGCGAGCTCAGCGCCGACCAATTCATGGACGCCTATTTGCAGACCGTGCAAAAGGAAAGGCCGGCGCTGTTCTTGCCTGATGGCGCCCGCGCACAATTTCGCGGCGCGCTTCCCGTGTCGATGAGGTTGGTGCGGAGCGAAGATAGCCGGCGTCTGGCGATCCACGCGTTTGTCTCAAATTCAGAGCTTGGGAAAGGGAGGCTGAAGGCGACAGGCCAGTTTTACTGCCCGAACCAGGACGCCTCGCAGGCGGCCGATTACAGCCCGATCTTGCAACTGGGCGGAAAGTTGCAAGACTTGTACTATCTGCAAATACCAAAGTTGCAGCAGGAAATGTATTTTACCAGAGGACTTTCTCTCTTTGAGATCTATGCCAACCAGGATTTACTTCGCGCAGCAGGAATCCAGGGAGTCGACGAGCTGCCGCCAGTTTACGGCGTCGGACCGGAGCAGGCCGTCGAATTACTGCCAGCGCCTGACGAGGGTTTGCAGGTGGTCGTGCGCCGCGTTTTCGTATACGCAAAGTCGAAGCGGCATCTGGCTCTTGCCCTCGGCGAAGAGCAGGAGTTGCAGAAGGAATCCAGAAAAAGAAAGCCTACTGGGTCGCAATTTGTCATCGTTCCGGCGACGCCGCTGCGACGCGGCGAGGATCGCTTCTGGTTGGGCGAAGATGCCGCTGTTCGCCGCTCGCCCAGAAAGGAGGCGCAGTTTTTCCGGAGAAACTTCCCGCTCCGACTTCCCCAGCGTAATCCGCAAGCCGTCTACGGCGCCCGCAAAGTTGCTGCACTTTTCCGGCAAATCCTGCCTGCCTTGCGCGAAGCAAATATTCCAGTGCTCATTCACCCCGATCTGATGTTGCTGGCTGCAAGTCCGCCGCGCGCATTTCTTGTAGTGAACGAAGGATCGGGCGAAAACTGGTTCGAGGGACAGGTCGAAATTCCTGGTGTGGACGCTCTGCAGCGCAAGCAGCTCTTCCAGGCGTGGCGCGCCGGTCAGAGTTTCTGGCGGACAGCGGATGGTCGCTGGCTTCGTCTGGAAGACATTGGCCTCGAAAAACTGAGTCGAACGCTGTCTGGGCTGGGTCTGAATCTTCGCGTCGATGGCGGCGTATCCAACATCAATGCCGGAAATCTGCGCGCACTGGAGCTGGAAGCAAGTCTGCGCGCCAGGGGCAAGGCCGCCTCTCTGTTGAAACGCTGGAATGGGGCGCCAGACGAAGATCTCGCCATCGAAAAACAGCCGGAATTTTTGGGGACGTTGCGTTCCTATCAGCTGGATGGAGCGAAGTTCCTGTTCCGACTCTTTTCCCGCGGGATGGGCGGCATTCTGGCCGACGACATGGGTCTCGGCAAAACAATTCAGGCGTTGTATTTTCTATCGGCGCTTGCGGCGCGTGGAAGCAAAGGGCCCGTCCTGATCGTTGCCCCGGTGGCGGCTCTTGGCGTCTGGAGCAGCGAGGCGCAGCGCTTCTGTCCGCATTTGCCGTTGTCTGTCTGGCATGGCAGCGAGCGCAAGAATCAAAGGCTTGCCAGCAAAGGCGTCATTGTTACTTCCTTCGGCGTTTTGCTACGTGATATTGAAGATTTTAAAACGTTTAAGTTTCAAGCGATCGTGATTGACGAAGCTCAGAATCTGAAGAACCAGAGTTCACAGGCTTCGCGGGCCGTGCGCTCGCTGAAGGCCGAGAGCATCTTCTGTCTGACCGGCACGCCGCTGGAGAACCATCTGGGCGAATTGTGGTCGCTTTCCGATCTGTGCTTCCCCGGCATTCTGGGCGCCCGGCGCTCCTTTCTGGCCCGGATGAAAGGGGAACAGGGCGTCGGACTCGATCAAGAGGAGCTTGGCTGGCTGCACCAGCGCCTGAATGCTTTCATGCTACGGCGCTCCAAGGATCAGGTTCTGCGCGATCTTCCGCCTAAGACGGAAAGCATTCTGGTTCTGCCGATGCACGATCGTCAGGCTTCCATCTATGAAGAGTATCGCCGCGCAGCACAGGAAGAGCTGGCCTCCGCCGGGCAGGACTATCTCATGCGACTCTTGCCGCATCTGATGCGCTTGCGACGCATCGCCTGTCACCCCGATCTTCACGATGCGGCGCGCTGTACGCTGGAACAATCGGGAAAAGTGGCACATCTACTGGAAATTGCCGAGGAGCTTGCCGAAACAACTTCGGGCGTTCTGATTTTCAGTCAATTCACGGACATGCTGGATGTAGTCCAGCGAGCGCTGGCCGGCCTCGGTCACAGCGTTTTCCGTATCGACGGCAATACTGCGGCAAAGTCGCGCGCCAAACAGGTTGCCGCATTTCAGGGAGGCGAAAGAAAATTCTTTTTGATCAGTCTGCGCGCCGGCGGCGTCGCCCTGACTTTGAACCGCGCCGACACTGTGATTCATCTGGACCCCTGGTGGAATCCGGCGGCGGAAAATCAGGCCTCCGATCGCGCCCATCGCATTGGCCAGACGCGTCCGGTGATGATCTACAAAATGGTCTCCAGGGGCTCGGTGGAGGAGCGCGTAATTGCATTGCAGGGAAAAAAGCGGGCGCTGTTCGAAGCAACGCTTTCAGGGGTGCAGTCCACAGATTCTGGCATCTCACGTGAGGAGCTGGCGGCGCTGCTGAAGTAGACCAGGCAGTATGGCCAATAAGAGACGGGAAGGCCCTGCAACGGATCTGAATGATTTCCTGAAATTTGGCCTGAACGTTTTCTACTGGTTGGAGTATATTTTTTGCGCCTGCAGCGGCGACGATTCCAGATGCCAGGTCCGCGCTGCCCCACGGCTGACTGGCAGCCTTCGCGCCCGCTGGTAGAGGCGCCTACTTTTCCCGTGGGCCGCGCATCAAATACCCGCCCAGTCCCAGCAGCCACAGCGGCAGCAGAAGGTTGCTGACATTGCTCAGCGGCTCCAGTTGCGGCAGTACAATGCGCAGCGCGCTGACCAGTCCCACAACGGCCGTCAGCATTCCAAAAGCGGACAGCCAGCGCGGAAAGGAGGCGCTGCCGCGCATTCCCAGGGCAGTAAACAAAAACCAACTATTCAGGCAGAGCTCGCCGGCAAGTTCGCCCAGATAATTTCCCAGATAGCGATTGCCGGCGTCGAAGAGCAGCGCCGCTTGCATCTGCGCGGCGTCGCCCGGGCTGGCGCTTGCGAAGTGCTCGGCCAGCAGATAATTGAGGCTGGGCCAGCGCGCCAGCCCCAGAACCAGAAAGAGAACGGCGGGGACGGCAAAGCGAGCGCCAATGGCAGCGCTGGCGCTCTGGCTGAGGATTCGTTCCAGGCCAGCAGCTACCGGCAGAATCAAGAACGGAATCAAGGCGTAGACAATCCACACCGCATGAAGGCCGGCGCCGCCCTTCTGCAAGAGCGGCAACGCCTCGCCGGCGCCGCGCTCCAGAATCTGCGGATAGTCAAACCACGCCGCAAGAAGCGAAAAAACGACAATGAAACCAAGCGCCGCCAGGATTAGCAGGCCGCCCGTGATTCTCCAGAGCTGTGCGACGCTATTTTTTGCGTTGTCCGATTTCATAAGTAGTACCTGCGTCCTGCGCCAGACTGCGCCTAAACTTCTACCAGTTCCCCGTCAGCGGGAATGTAGACATTGTTCAGCAGGCCGTCGTCTTGCAGTCGCTGCTTGAGCGCCGGGCGAGATAGCAGGCAATGATTCATAGCTTCCATATGTACTACAATCTTTTTCGAGTCTGGCGTAGCCCGGCAGAGCTGAGAAATGTCCTCGGCGTCCATGGTGATGGTTCGACCAAGCGGCAGCTGTGCGCCGCCGCCATTCAGCAGCAGTCGTTTTGGCTGAAAGCGTTGAATTGCTTGCTGCACCGGCGGCGCCCAGACGCTGTCGCCCACAATGTAGAGCGAATCGTTGCCGTTTTGGAGGACATAGCCGGAGGCGGGGCCAAGCAATCGGCGGAATACGGCGCCGCCATGGTAGCAGGCGGTGCGCGTTATCCTGATGCCTTCCCAGTCCAGCTGCATTTGAATTGGCAGGATTTTGACAAAGCCGGCCTTCTTCATCAGCGCGACGTCTTCCGGCTGGCAGAGCACAGGCAGCTGAAGCGGCAGGCGCTGGCCCTTCAAGTCGTCAAAGTGATCGATGTGCGTATGTGTCACCAGGATAGCATCGATGCTGGAAAGTAGCCCTTTCAGTTCGACCTCGTCAAAGGGCAACTCCACGATCGGATTGCGTCGTCCCCGGCCTTCCCTTTTGGTCGGGAAGCCGGGACGCTCGCCGGCCGGCCCCAGTACCGGATCGAGCAGCAGTCGTTTTCCGGAAAATTCGATGATCGCCGTAGCATGTCTGAACAGTTGTATTTTCACAGGCAATGTCCTCTGGGAGCGCTGAGCCAGGGGTCAATCCTGCCCAGTACTATTTGGCTGAGAGCGCGCCTCTGGCCGGGAAGCGGTCGATGGACGTCCTTTGCCGTCCGCAGCAGGGTCATCAGCGGCAGATCGTCTGATAAGTCCAAATTGCTGATTTTTTCCTTGCAATTATGGAGCATCGATCCAATATTTCAAAGATGATTTCTCGCCGGTTGGAGGGGGAGCTTGAGGCCTCGCTGAGCGAAGTCCCGGTCGTCGCATTGCTTGGTCCGCGGCAGGTCGGCAAGACAACGCTGGCGCTTCAGATAGCCGCCAGGCGACGGTCCGTTTATTTGGACCTCGAGTCTCCCGCTGACCGGGCAAAACTTTCAGATCCAGAACTCTACCTGTCGCAGCATGAAGAGAGTTTGGTCATCCTCGATGAGATCCAGCGTCTGCCCGGTCTGTTTGCAATTCTGCGCGGACTGGCGGACGCGGGCCGAAGGCGCGGACGTCGATCAGGTCGATTCTTAATTCTTGGTTCTGCGTCGATCGAACTGCTGAAACAATCAAGCGAGTCTCTGGCGGGCCGCATACGCTATGTAGAACTTTCAACTATCGATGCGGGCGAAATAGCTCAGGACTCTCTGGATGCGCTCTGGCTTCGCGGCGGATTTCCGGACAGTCTGCTGGCGCTCGATGATGCAGCCAGTTTGCGCTGGCGAAACGACTTCATTCGAACCTACCTTGAGCGCGATATCCCCCAGCTTGGTCCGCGCATCGCTGCAGAAACGCTGCGCAGGTTCTGGACGATGCTTGCACACCAACAGGGCGGTTTGCTGAATGCTGCGTCCCTCGCCCGGTCGCTTTCGGTCGATGGCAAGACGATTGCTTCCTATATTGATCTGTTAGTTGATCTCTTGCTTGTGCGCCGCCTGAGTCCCTGGCACGGAAATGTTCGCAAGCGACTGGTGAAAGCGCCAAAGGTCTACGTACGCGACTGCGGTTTGCTGCATGCGCTGCTTGGCATTGCCGACTTTGAGTCGCTGCAGGGTCATCCAGTAGTTGGCGTCAGCTGGGAAACTTTTGTGCTCGAATCCTTGCTGGCTGCAGCGCCAGTATCCAGCAAGGCGCATTTTTTCCGCAGTGCGGGAGGAGCTGAACTGGACCTGCTGTTGCAGCCTCCCGGAAGCAAGAAGCCCTGGGCCGTTGAAATCAAGCGCAGCCTCAGTCCGACGCTGGCCAGAGGCTTCTACGCGGCCTGTGAAACAGTGCGCCCGCAGCGAAAAATCGTCGTCTATGCGGGCGAGGAACGCTTTGCACTGCAGCGCGGAATTGAGGCGGTCCCGCTGCAGCAGCTCTGCGCTGAACTCAGCGCCATCGGCGGCTGACATTCAACGTCGAGTTTGCTTTGCGGCAAAATCATTCAGGGCGCCCAGGATCTGCAGCAACTCCAGACCAGTTGGCGTCAGTGCATAGCCATCGGCCTGCACTGCCAGGTAGCCGGCGGCGCGCAGCTCCTTGAGGCGAACATTGAGAACGCTGGGCGAGAGGTCGTCGCAGCGCTGCTGCAGGTCGCGAAAGCTGCAGGCCTGTCCATCGCGCAGCTCCCAGAAGATCCGCAGCATCCAGCGCTTGCCCAAGAGATCCAGCAGCTCCATGATGGGCCGTCGCAGGTTCTGTCTTTTCTTGCTTGCCATAGTCCTGCGCTACTGTTTTAGTAGCAAAGAAAGTTCCGCCGGGGGTGCAGGCAGTGATTCAAGAAAACAAGCAACTTGTAAAGGATTTGTTCGAGGATCTGAACCAGGGCGACGTAGCGCGCGCCTTGGCGCGCGTGGCTGAGGACATCGACTGGTGGGTGATTGGCCGCGCTAAGGTCTCCGGTCATAAGGACAAGCGCCTGGTCGGCGTTACGCTGAAGAGCATCTTTCGCTCCTTTCGCAGTTTTCGATTTGTTCTCCACGACATTACCGCCGAGGACAATCGCGTTGCGGTAACCGCCGAATCCATCGGGCGGCACAAAAGCCAGCGCGACTACAACAACCACTACCACTTTCTCTTTTTCCTGCGCAACGGTCAAATCGAGCGCGTGAAGGAGTACTTTGATACGGACCACGCCATCTGGATCGAAACGCCGCCAGCGGCGGAGGCCCTTAGCGCCGATCCAGGTGCTTGAGAAACCAGTCGGCAGCCAGTCTGGCTACGTTGTCGAGCGCGCCGTTCTCGCTGAACAGGTGCGACGCGCCTTCGACGATCTCCAGCGACTTCTCACAGCGCAAGGCTTCCAGGGCCTTGCGGTTGACCGGCAGTGCAGGAATGTCCAGGGCGCCGACCAGCAGCAGCGTTGGCGCAGTAACGCGCGTCAGGCGCGGTCCGGCCAGGTCGGGCCGTCCGCCCCGTGAAACGATGGCGCCCAGCCTTCCATCGCCATCTGCGGCGGCAAACATGGCGGCTGCAGCGCCCGTTCCGGCGGCAAAGTAGCCAATGCGCAAGCTTTCCAGTTCTGCCTGCTTGCGCGCCCAATCATGGGCGCAATTCAGGCGCTCCGAAAGCATCAGAATATCAAAACGAAAGCGCGCCGTTGCCTGATCTTCCTGCTCCTCTTCTGCACTGAGCATATCAAACTGGAAGGTGGCCAGACCGCGTTGCTGCAAGAGTTGAGCAAGCAGCATGTTGCGCCGACGCTGTTGCGAGGGGCCGCTGCCGGCGGCGAAGATTACCAGTGCCCGCGGATTTTCCGGCGCGCGCAGCTGCGCCTGGAGGCTAACGTCGTGGCATCGCAATTCCAGATCGACACTGTGTGTGAGATTCATGTCGTCTTGCGCTTCGCTGGCGGCCCTGTGCGGCCAGCAAATGATTCTGTCGGATAGTTGAATATTGATTCGCGCCGTCAACAGTTTGCGCAAATTTGCACTAAGTAATATTCGTATAATATTAAAATGACCTCACTAATTTCTAGCAAATGTTGGTTATTCATGGCGTTCGCCGCTATCGACTTTGCGGCCCTGCGGGACGTCCCCCGGCGGGCCCGCCTGCCGCTGCCCGGCCTGGCCTGTCCGGCAAAAGGGCGGTCCCTGGCCTGCGATCAGGCGATTGTTTCGCCTTGACTGAGAGCGCCGGGCTGCCCCACTTCCGGCAATCATGGACTCACTGGCCTACCTACTTACCGACTACCTGCCGCGCATATTGCCGGGGCTGTTGTTGATTGGCCTGACACTGTCTCTCGTCCCTCTGCGCTACTGGCGCTTTCATCTGGCGCTGCACATTGTGCTATTTATTCTCATTCGCGATTCTATGACGCCCGCTGGCTTCTGGTCCCTGGGCCGCGAAGGCGGTTTCTGGCTGCGCCTGGATGCCGGTCCGCTGGCGCTGATTGCGCTGGGCCTGGGCGCGGTAGGCCTGACGCTGGCCAGCAATCGGCTGGAAGCGCCGATGCGCGAACGCCTCGTATATTTGCGCGGCAATCGCGTCCTGGCCCTGGCGATTGGTCTGGGCGGCGCTGCGCTCATAGTTTCACCCTTTCTGTTCTTGTATTCCGGAGTCGCCCCGGAGGCGCGCGGCGGCGCTGTTTCGCTGGAGCGACTGCCCTATTTGTTTTTCTTTGCATTGTGCGGCGCTTTTTATGAAGAGACCCTCTTTCGCGGTTACCTGCAGGGCTGGATCGAGGTCGACTTGAGTCCGCTGCGTGGCGTCGCTGTGTCCACCGTCACCTTTGCAATCGCCCACCTCTTCCTCGCTTACACCGTGACCGACGTGGGCTGGCCGGTCGTCCTCTTTGGGCTTTTTGAAGGCGCGGTTTGCGCCGTGGTTCGCTGGCGCTCTGGCCTGTTGGCTTCGACGCTCAGCCATGGCCTTGCGACCTTTCTTCTGTCTTTCGGCTTGTTCTCGCTCAGCTAAGAGGGCTCACAGAAAGCGTTCGAATTCGCTCTGCAATGCGGCGCGTGGCAGCGCGCCCATCACACGGTGCACCTCGCGACCGCCCTTGAAGTGGACGTCGCATCGCAAAGGCGGTAGCTAAAATCTGGCAGTCGCAATCTAAACGGCCTGGGCAGCGGACTGAAGATTGGGCTCTTGTGGCAGCCAGAGCGCTACGCGCAAACGTCCCTGGGCCCATTGCAGACGCAACCAGCCATGGTGGACGCGCGCCACATTGTCGACGATGGCCAGACCCAGACCGGCGCCCTCGGTGCGTCGCGCCGCCGATTCTCCGCGCCGAAAGGGTCGCGCCAGTTCGGAAAGTTCGGATTCCGCAAGGATTGCAGCGTTCTCCGTTTCCAGCAGCCAACCATCCTCCACAGCGCGCAGTGAAAAGTTCAGTCGATCGCCGTCCGGCGCATAGCGCAGCGCATTCTGACAGAGATTCTGAATTGCAGCCTCAATCCAGCGACGATCGCCGCGCACCACCGCCGAATGTGGCGCCTGGATTTCCAGCTGCAATCTTTCGGCTGATTCGAACTCGCTGCTGCGCGACAGGGCGTCGCGCAGCGCTGCCGCCAGATTGATCGACTCCACCGCCGGCGCTGTTCCGCCGCTTTGTGAGAGAATCAAAATGCGACCGACCAGATCGTCCAGTCGTTCGATTTCAGAGAGTACCGGCGCCACGCGCGCTTCGATCGTTTCATGGGCCAGAGCGGTCGGATTGCGCTCGGCGTCGTCGCGCAAGAGTTCGATGGCCACGCGCATCCGCGCCAGAGGCGAGCGCAACTCATGGGACACGTGGGCATTCAATTCTCGCGCCGAGGATAGCAGTCGCTCGATACGGTCTGCCATGTCATTGAAGGAACGGGCCAGATCGCCCAGGCCGTCGCGCCGCTGAATTTGTACGCGATGCTGCAGGTCGCCGGCCGCAAGGCGCGTGGCCGCTTCGCGCAAACGCGCCAGCGGACGACCAAGCAAACAGGAAAGCGGAAAAAGCAGGATCAGAAAGACCAGCAGCATCGCTGCCACAAACAGCAGACCGCCGCCTTCCGTGTAGGGATGCGCCAGCGGCGCGCGCACCAGCGCTCGGCGACCATCGTGCAGGGTCGTTTCGACCATCCACGTTTCTTGATCGTGGCCAAAGCGCGAAGGGCCGGCGACGCGATTTTCTTCGGCAAAAGGCGGCGGCGGCGCGTCGCTGGATGCTCCCAGCAAACGACCCTGGCCGTCAAAAATCCAGGCCTGACCGCCGGTCCAGCCAGCCAGTCGCAGTGCGGCAGTACGCTCGTCGCCGCCGCTGCGCATTTCATTTTGCAGAACGTATTCTACCAGCGCCGCCACCGAGCGCGAGCGATCCTCCAGAAATCCGCGAAAGCGACGCTCCAGGCGGTACTCGCTGAACAGAAAAGCAATGCCGCCAATCACCAGCGCCGCCAGGGCTACGCTGGCGGCAAAGGCCAGGTACAGTTTGAGGTAGAGACGCACTACGGACCTTCCGACTGAAACAGGTAGCCCTGTCCCCAGACGGTACGGATGCGATCGCGTCCGGCGCCAATCGATTCCAGGCGCTGGCGCAATTTGGAAATCTGGACATCAATGCTGCGCTCGAAACCCATGAAATCGCGGCCGCGCGTGGCGTTCATGATTTCATCGCGGCTCAATGCCTTGTCGGGCCGTTCCATCAGCGTTTCCAGCAGACGCGCTTCCGCTGTAGAAAGCTCAATCTGACTTTCGCCGCAACTCAGCACTCGCTTGATGCGATGCAGGCGCAGACCGCCGACCTCGATGCCCACGCCTGTTGCGCGATTTTCCGTTTGCTGCTGGCTTTTCTGCCATTCCTCGCGACGCAGGATGGCGCGCAGCCGGGCATCCAGTTCGCGCGGGTTGAAGGGCTTGGGCAGATAGTCGTCCGCGCCCAGTTCCAGTCCGACGATACGATCCGCTTCGTCGCCGCGCGCCGTCAACATCACCACCGGCGTGCGCGAGCGCGCGCGAATATCGCGCAACGCCTCCAATCCATCGCGCCCCGGCATCATGATGTCCAGCACCACCAGATCCGGTTCGAGGGCCAGCACGCGCTCGGCTGCGCCATCGCCGCTCAGGTGGCTTTCTACTTCATATCCGCGTCCGCCAAGATACTCGCGCAGCAATGACTGCAGGCGTTGGTCATCATCAATGATCAGTACGCGATGCGAGCTCTGTTTCCCTGTTGCAACTTGCGTCATCCTGTTTCAGACAGCGGTCCGCGCCTTCGCCGGGCAAGCGCGGAATTGTGCTGACTGCCGCCGTCGACATCCAGTTTACAATTTTTTACCGGCAGCGCCCGCTTCGTAAGGTCGCGCACACATTCTTTTTCCAGCCAGGCGAGAATCGGTCGGTCGATGCCCTTAGCTTGCTGCTATCACCCTGGAGGGTAGTATGTTGAAACAACGTATCTGGAAATTCTCAAGGCTGGCCGCTGCGGCCTTTGCCGCCATCGGTTTGATGGCGCTGGGCGCCTGCCGTCCCAATCTGGGCCGCGACCACAGCGACCGCATTCTGCACCATCTCGATCACAGGGTTCATTCCCTGGACCTGAGCCCCGAGCAGGAGCAGAAATATCAGACCTTGCGCGCCAAAATTGGCGACGAGTTGCACAAGAACTACCAGGCGCGGGTAGCGGCGCTCATGCAGGCAAAGACTGAGTTCAACAAAGAAGAGCCGGACGTCCGCGCCCTCGCTCAGTTCGTACGCCAGCAGCTGCAAAGCCGGCAAAATTTTATTCTGCAGACGCCGGATTACTTTGTGGAGTTCTACAGTATTCTGAATGCCGAGCAGCGCCGCACGGTCCGCGATTGGGTTCGCGATCACCTGGAAGATTTCGAACCGGAGCAGTAACAGGCGCCTCTACAATCCGCGCGGCGCGTCCAGCAGGGCCGCCGCGCCGGGTTCTGCGGCGCGCGCCGCTATGCGGTGCAAACGGGCCCCGGCGCGTTTCAGCGCCGCCGGCAATTTCTCTGGCAACAGTCCCTGCATTGCCGGCTTACTCAAGAGCGCTTCGCGACAGGCGCGATTGATCAGATAACTGCCCGGCGGACGATAGCCAAGAAAGCGAGCGCTGGAGGGATCGTGCAGCGCCGCCATTGCCAGCGCCGCCTGCGGCCGTTCGCTGCGCAGCTCCGCCAGCATGCTCGCATACAGCGGAAAGACTTCGTCGACGCATAGCCAGGCGTCGCCATCGAGCATCAAGGCATCCGCATCAGAAAAAGCCGCCGCGCTGTGCAGCGCCGCGGCCGGCGAGACGCTGCGCCAGTGACGCACCACGATCAAGAGATTGGCTTCGTCCAGCTGCGCTGCTTCGTGCGCCGGCGCGGCATCATCGACGCCATTTTCCACCAGTATCAGCTGCACGCTTTCTTGTAATGCGTAGGAATAAATTAAACTGCGCCAGTGTTGCATGCGCAGCGCTCGCTCCGCAGCCGGTAGAAGCAGGGCAATCTGAATCTTGCGACCGGAGAGCGCCCGCCCGCCGCTGCGCATGGCCTTGCGTAAGATGGCCAGGCGGCGTTTGCGCACGCTGGCATCGGCCACGCCCAGTCGACCTGGCGTTGTCCAGCTCTCCAGTCGCATGCCCATCGATCCGGCGGCGCGATCCAGCTCATCGGAGGGCGCCGCACGATCGGCCCAATCCATCACTGCAACGCCGCCGCTGGCAATGGGCTCGAGAAGTTCGATCAGTTCGCGCGCCGACTGTGGCGCGTCTTCGGCGGCAACAAAGGCGGCGTCGATGCTGCCAGTAGCCGCGCCGCTCAGCAGCGTCGCTTCCTGATAGCGCGACCAGGGTTCAAAGTCGCGAAAGGGCGCGCTGAGCGATAAGCCAATGCGCACGGTCCAGGCGGGCATTACAGCTTCCAGAATCTGGCGGATGACCGGCGAATCCATGTTCACGTTTTTCAGCGTCGACGCGGACGCTGCAGGGTCATTGGGGGGAGAAAGGGCCCTCCTGGGGCACTCTTTTTTGCTGGCGGAATCGGCCGGCGCCAGCGATAGCAATAGAGGATGACCTTTAAGCGCCTGAGAGTTGCCGGCCTTTGCGCCCTGCTGCTGATCTTTCCAGCCTTGCTGGCGGCAGAGACCATTATCCTGCGCAACGGACAAAACCTGGAGGGTCGCATCCTATCCCAGGACCGTCAGCAGGTCGTGATTCAAACGGCGCAGGGTCCGCGCGTAATCCGCAAGACTGAAATTGCACGCATCGTTTATGGCCGATCTAACGCCGAGGAAGAGGCGGAGCGCAAGAAGGAAGAAGAGCTGAAGCGCGCCGAACTGGCCCGCCAGGCCGAAGAAGAACGTCGTCGTGCCGACGAGGCGCGACGTCTGGCCGAGGAGCAAGCAGCGCGCGCCCGCGCTGAAGAGGTGGCGCGCGCCCAGGCGGAGCGCGCCGCATTTGAGGCGCAGCAAGCGGAGTACCAGAGTGCGCTGGCGTCCGCGCAGCAGCCGAACTCCGAAACTACGCAACAGACCGAGCAACAAGAGCAGGTCGTCGAACAAGCGGCGCCGGAGGTCAGCGAACCGCAGGGATCCTGGGGCGCCTTCTGGCGCGCCGCCGTCCTGCCCGGCTGGGGACACTTCTACGCAAATGATTCTGTCAGCGGCAGCGTCTATGCTGCAGCCTTTGCGGCGGCGGCCTACAATGCCTACGCCTACACCAATCTGGCCAATGATGCCCGCCAGCGTTACCAGACCTTCTCCGACCAGGCCTTCGTGCTGGCCTTTGCCCCCGGCAACGGTCCGGCTTCCGTTCCCTATTTTTCCTTTGAAACTACGCGCTATCGCGAGAACTATTCGCGCAATGCCAATCGCCAGCAGACGGCAATCGGATTGCTTGGCGGCATCTATTTGATCCAGCTGGGTCACGCCTTCTTTCTCAATGGCGGACCGTGGGATCTGCTGATGGCCGCTGACGATTCTGTTCCGCAGGAAAAGGGCTATGCCATTCAGTTGCAAGCGATGCCGGCTGCTGCTGGACCGGCGCAGGCATTCAATCCGCCGCCGCTGCCTTCCTCGGCTGCATTGTCCGCTGCACGCTACGAAGCGGACCTGACCGTTTTTTCGCCCGCGCGCCAGGTCGAGCAGGCGCCGGAAGAACAACTCGGTCTTTCGCTGCAGCTCTACTTTTAGCTGTTCGAGGGGATTCTCTCTGCCAGACTGGTCGTCAATGTTGCGAGGACGATGGTTGCCTTTTCTGTTGCTGCTGCTCAACTTTCCGCAGTTGCTTTGCGCCGAGCCGGCAGCCGCCAGCGAACTCTACGGCCCCACGGCCGCGCGCGAGTATCTGCTGGGCCGCTTTGAACCAGCGCGCCATCCACTGTTTGTTGAACTTGGCGCCTTTGGCCTGCCGACACGCGGTCGCACTATCTATCTGCGTCGCGAGGCGGCCGAGGCCTTGAAGCGCCTCTATACCGACATGCATCGCCAGCTGCCGCGCGCCGAATTCTGGGTGGTCAGCGGCGTGCGCAGCTTTGACAACCAGCGTACAATCTGGGAAAACAAGTGGAGCGGTCGCGTGGGAGGCTACTCGCGCATTGCCGATCCGCAGGCGCGGGCGCGGGGCATTCTGACTTACTCCAGTATGCCGGGCACCTCCCGCCATCACTGGGGATCGGACCTCGATATCAACGTACTGCAGAACGACTACTATCGATCCGGCGCGGGACGCGAACTCTTTGCCTGGCTGGATCAGCATGCTGCGGACTATGGCTTCTGCCAGCCCTATACCGCCGGGCGCAACGCCGGCTATAACGAGGAGCGCTGGCACTGGTCCTTTTTGCCGCTGTCGCGGCGCTTCCTGGCAGAATGGAATCGACTGATCAAAGCGGAGTTCCCCGCCGGCGGCCGCTTTTCCGGCGCCGATCGGGCGGCCGGACTGGCCGATACTTATGTAAACACTATCAATCCAGACTGTCGCTAGGGCTGCGGCTGCAGCCGCCCGGCGCCCCAGTTTGTGATCATGCGATTTTCGCCGCGCGAATTGCGCGAAAGCTGGAAGAAATAGCGATTGCTATTGTAACGAAAGGCGAGGTGTCCGTTCTCGGCCAGATAACGATCGGCGCGCACGGTTTCGGCAATGCGTTCGGAATGACCGCCAACGCTTCCTTGAAAATGCAGCGCCAGGTAGAGACTGTATTGGTCCTGGCGCAACAGTCGCAGGCTCAGTCGACCTTCCACTGCGGCCGGTACGATGGCAAAGGAGAGCGCCAGACGTTGCGCACTGATCGATTGCAGCTCGCCAGATCCGATTTGTAGGCCCGTTGCGCCTGAACTGGCGGCCTGAATGGAATGAATGGAAAAGCGTCGGGCGCCGCCCAGAGCAATCAGGCGCTGAAAATTCAGCGAGCTGTCTTGCGCTTCAACGGACGGCAAGGCGAAAAGCAGCGCGAAAAACAGCGCAAGAAGCCAGGAGTAACGACGCATAATCATTCGAAAGACGGATTGAGCTGCGGCCTCAGCAACAGACGCGCTTCGATGCGATCGTTCTGGTAGTTTGAAAACGGATCGCGCCCCGGCATCATCGCCTCGCTTTCTCCAAATCCGCGAAATTCGATCTGCTCGCGCTCGACGCCATGTCTGCGCAAATACTCGAACATCGCCCGCGACCGCGTTTCGCTGAGTCGCAGATTGGACTCCTCGCGGCCGGGCAGGGCGGTATGACTCTCCAGAGAGAGCCGGTAACGCGGGTAGCGATCGATGCGTGCAATCAGTCGATCCAGCGCGCTGCGACCGCGAGCGGTGAGCTCGTTATCCTGATCAAAGAGTCCAAATGCCGGAATTCTCGCGGCAAGTTCCGGCGCACCCTCCTTCAGGGGACGAAAGATTATATCGCTTTCAATTTCCGGTCCGCGCACCGTTGCGGTATTTCCCGCTGAGTCGGAGAGCGTCGCCTCGACAACGAAGCGCTCAAGGCTCTCCGAAGGAATGCCGCTGTCCGACGCGCCATTCCAGACGATTGGCTCCGGCGCGGCCCAGCCCTGGTAGCTGCGAAAGGGTTGCTGCAGCGGGTCTCGCTCCGCTCCCACCGGTTTCAGTCGAATTTGAATCTGCCAGGAATCAAGGGCAATATTGTCCGTTGGCGACATACTCAATTCAACCCAACCGGGCTGATCGGGCCGCTCCGGTCTCAGGACGGAAGGGGAAAGACTGAAGCTGGCGCGCGGCGGACTCAGATCCACGGCCAGCATACGAGCGGGAGTGCTCCACTGTTGACCGGCTACGGGGCCGCGCAGTTGAATCTGATACAGCCCTTCGCTTACAATCTGTCCGCCCTTGTTGCGGCCATCCCAGTGTACGGTTTCCGGCGGCGTTCCAGCGCCTTCTTCGCTGAAGACTACATCGTTTGCAGGAAAGGAACGAACCTCAACGCGCCAGCCGTGCATCTGACGCAGCAGCGTGCGCGCTCGCTCCTGGCCGCGATCATCCACGGGCCACAGATCAGCGCGGAAGGAATCGCGCACGCCATCGCCATTGGGCGAAAACAAATAACGATCGGCGCGCAAATCCAGCGCATAACGTTGATCGCGGTAGCCAAAATTCTGGGTCAGAGCGCGCGCCTGATTGCCGGCACGATCGCGTACAATCAATTCATAGCTGTAGTCGCCGTAACGCTGCGTCTCGGGAATGTTGACTTCATCCCAGTAAACGTAGATGGCGGCGGGCGCCGAACTATCCCAGCGACGCTCCTGCAGTGCGCCGCGCGTCAGGCTGAGCAATCTTCCAAAGGCCAGGCTTTCGCGCGGCGAACGAATTGTCTGTCGTAGTTCGAGGCGTTCAGTGTCGGAGCGGCCGGGCGGCGGAGCGCCAGGCGAATGAACAAACCAGCTGGCGACAGGGCGTACTTCGATGGTCGGACGCGAGCGACTGACCAGCAATTCGGCGGCCGTCGCATTCACATGGATGTCGCCAGGACCAGGCTGCACGCCGGTTTCCACGCGGTAGACGCCATCGGCGACAATGGCGCCCTCTGTATTGCGACCATCCCACAGAATTTGCTCGAAGAGCCGCACCGCTTCGATGGTATCGCGTCCGGGCAGCCAGAGGTTGGTTGGTCCGCGTTCCGGTCTGCGCAAGCGGCGGTCGGCGACAAAGCTACGTACAATACGACCGTTGCTATCAACGATGCGACAGTACCAGTCGGCGGGTTCGCGCAAGTCTTCCGGAACGTTCTCCAGGCGGATCAAGGCGATGTCCTGGATGCCATCAGAGTCAGGCGAAATTGCAGGCGGATCGACTCGCAGGCGAAAGACCCGATTGTCGCTTTGGGCCTGTCCGGCGGCGTGGTGCAGCAGCCCCAGCAGGGCCAGGGCCCACAGAGCAAGCATTCGTCGCAGCCCGGTCCTGCATTCCGGCCACGACCTGTCATTTGGCGCCGGTCCCAGAACCGGCTCTGCGCGACAGGAGCTCGCGCCACTCGCAAAGCGAATGGGATGCACTCTTGGTTTCAAACAACGACTTCGCTTCACGCTGACCCAGCAACTGCAGAGAAGGGTCTGGCCGGGCAAGTAGAATGTCCAATGTCAATGCGCCCGGCGCCGACAATCAGGGGGTGACCAGATCCAGGTATTTTCGCCCGATCCTTCCGGCATGGGCCCTGCGTCCTCTTGCTGCAAGGCGGCAAGCCGGCGGGAAATGCCTGGGCCTGCTGCTTTGCCTGGCGCTTGCGCCGGCAGTCGAGCTGCGCGCCAATGAGCCTCAGCGGCGGCCAGCCCTGCCGGGCGCCCCGGCCCAGTCGCCCTCCGACCTCGATCGATTGTACCAGTCGATTGTGCGCCCCGCCGGCGGCGTCAGTCCTGATCGCTACATCCGCAATTTGCCACAATCCGATTCTGAATCCGATCTGCAACGCAGCGTACAGGGGCCGCTGCCTGTACTCTCCAGAGAATCAAGTTCAGGCGAAGCCCCGTCGCAGCGGCCGCCGGCGCGCGAAATGCCCCGTCCTGTAGATTCTGGAACGCCGCAGCCTGAGATTCCATCGCCGCGCGCCGCAAGTCTTGAAGCGCCGACGCCACAGAGCGAGCTTCGTCGTTCGCGACTGCTGGATGAGGACCCTGTGTTGCCGGCGCCCCGCCAGCCAGGGTCAGAGAACGCCGGTCAAACCGCGCCTCCGCCCCGGCGAATTGCCACGCCAGCGCCGGAACCGCAGGTCTCGCGTCCGCGACAGGGCGTAGAGCGACCGGAGCAGACGCCTGTGCCGCGGGCGCGCAGTAGACCAGCCGCGGCGCGATCGACCGCGCCGCTGCCGCGGCCCGCCGCCGGCGCCCCGACGCGCACCGCAGTCGAGGAGGCGCCCGCCGTGAGCGCCGCTATATCCATTCCTGGACTGCCCTCGAGTCTGGCGCCCACCGAGCGCGTTGATTTTCACACTGCGGCCCCGCGCTACTATCGCGGCATCTATCTGACTGCTGGAACGGCCGGCTTGCGGCGACGCTACACAGTCTTGCTGGAAAAAGCGGCGCATGCCGGCATCAACACACTGGTGGTAGATGTGCAGCCGCGACCGCCGTCGCCGGACTTCCTGCAACTTGCACGTTCCCATGGCCTCTATCTGGTGGCGCGCGTGGTGGTCTTTGATGGCGGACTGCGCGAGTATCCGCCGCCGCAGAGTCATCTGCAGCGCGTATTGCAGTCGGCGGAGAGCGCCGCTCGATTGGGCTTCTCCGAGGTACAGCTGGACTACATTCGATTTGCTGATCGATTGCCCATGCGCTTGAGTCAGCGCGAGCGTTACAATACAATTGCCGGCATTTTGAAGCTGGCTACAGAGCGACTGCGTCCCTATCATGTGCGCGTTGGCGCCGATACCTTTGGCCGCATCTCCTTCAATCGAAATGATATGATTGGCCAGAAGATCGAGGTCTTCTCGCCGCATCTGGATACGCTCTATCCGATGCTCTATCCCTCGCACTTCTACGGCGATCCGGATCGTCGCCGCAATCCATACAAGACCATCCTCGATGGCGTGGTCAATACCATGCGCCGCGCCAGCGAGCAGACGCGGGTGGTCGCCTACATCCAGAGTTTCATGATGCGACATCAAGAAAGCGGTCTGAGCTACGAAGCCTATATCCGCAAACAGCTGGACGCGGCGCGCACGGCCGGCGGCGGCGGCTTTGTCGCCTGGAACCCGCGCAATGATTATACTGTATTCTTCCGTGCGCTGGAGCAGCACGATCGCACGGCGGCGCAGTAGCGCAAGGCGGCGCTGTCCGATCGCCGGCATCCGGGGAGATTGAGGCGATGAGGAAGATTGTGAAAGCGGAAACGCAAGGCGCCAAACTGGATCCGTCGCAGAACTTCTTTACGATCGGGTTGATTCCGGATCTGGACTTCCGCTTTATCCTGGCGCGTAATTCGTCGGTCTGTCGCGAAGTAGGCCAGCGGCTGCAGGCCAGTCCGCAGGCCACGGCGCTGCTGGGCGAGGCGATGCTGGGGGCCTTCTTTCTGTGTACCCACAGCGCCAAACAGAGTAACACGGTGAGTCTGCATCTGGAGTGCGAGGGGCCCTTGCATCGCCTGATCGCTTTCAGCGACCGCGAGGGCGGCATGCGCGCCACGCTGGCGAGGCCCGATGTGCGCTGGACGGGCGCGCTGCACACGGGCCACGGTCCAGGCGTGCTGCGCGTCAACCGCTGGCTGGAGGGCGCCCGTCCGGTCTACAGTTCGGCGGTGGAAATGCGCGGGCAGGATCTGGATCGCAACCTCGAGGAGTATTGCGGACGTTCCGATCAAATCCAGACCTTTCTGCGAATGGAATCGGAGTTCGAGGACGCCGAGCTTCGGCATGTTTCTGGCTACATGTTTCAGGCGCTGCCAGGCGCCCGCGCCGACCAGATCGATGCAGCACTGGACATGCTTGCCGAGCGCACGGCGGGCGCACTGGCAACAGCCGCGCTGGCCGGCGACGATTTTGGCGGCCGCAACCGGCCGCTGGACGGAATGAAGCATCCGATCAGTATTTTGCGCAGCGGCGCATTCCATTCCTACTGCGATTGCAGTCGGCAAAAGGTGGAATCGATGCTTTTGGCCCTTGGCCGCGAGGAGATCGAGTCGACGCTGGCAGAGCATCCTGAGGTGGAGGTATTTTGCGAATTCTGTCGTCGACGCTTTGCCTTCAGTCCGGATCAGGCGCGGCGTCTGTTTGAGTCCGCCTGAATCCAGCAGCGCCGCTTGTTTCCGCTTGATTCCAATAGCCTCCGCTTATCCCCTGTCGTCAAATAGGACGAGGGATGCGCCCCTGGACTATATACCAATAAATACAGTCGATGACATTGATCCTCGTAAGATCAGCATCCGCGATATTAATAAGCGCTACGTGGACCGCGAGGGCAATCGCTATGCAACGCGCTTCAACTTGCAGACGCGCCAGGTCGAGGTCGTTCGCCTGGCGCGCAACCGGGTAGAAGCTCAACGGTTGCGTGAGCAGATTGTCCGCGAGCGTGCGGCGGAGCGCGAGTCCCGTTCCACCGGCGCCTCGTCATCTGGCGCTTTCATATCCGCCGCCATTGGCAGCGACAACGCTGACGAGATGGACCTCATGGATTTTTCGGAGATGGATGACATCGACATGGACGATGCTGGCGCCGCAGCCGCCGGCGTCTCCGCGCCGCGCAAACCAGCCGGACCGCCTCCTTCCGCCGGCGGATTCTATGAACAGAAGTTTCTCGATGATATCGTCGCCGATCTTGGCAAACATCGCGAGCGCCTGACGGTCATACTCAATCACCTGCGTACCACGCGGCATTTTGATTCCAACGGAGATTTTCAGGACCTGTTGCGGCGCGTCGACATCGACTGCTGGCAAAAATCGGAGCAGGCCATTGGCTACTACAAGGAACTCTTTGGCTATCCAAGATCCTTGAGCCACTATACCCCGCGCCTTTCCGCGGAGGAACGGACGCGCCTGGAAAAGGCCTCCAGCGATGAGGCGCGACTGGAACTCATCCGCCGCTGGGAATCACGCCGAGCCTTCGAGGATTGTCTGCAGAGCATCGCCAGAATCACCGAAGAAATACAGCGCATTGTGGCCGCTGTGCCTGAGGCTGCCCTGCGCATGTTGCCCGCCGCCCATCAACAGCTGGTAAGCGATTCGACCACGTCGATTGAAGTCATCCTGGCTGAGGCCTACGGTCGTATTCAAGAAATTGCTGATTGGCGCAATCGCCTGCCGTAGACCGCCGCTGACATCCAGCCTGCGGCGGCGCAAATATTTACTTCCCGGTCCTGCTTGTCGCCAGTGCGCTGCGTCCGTGGCAGCAATACGAACGCTTGGAATCCGGAGATGTTTGCTTCCGGCGCTCCTTGCCCTCGCCTACTTCCTTATGCAGTACGGCGCCAACGCCTTTCACGGATTTGGTTATTTCGTCGACGAGTTGTACTATCTCGCCTGTGCCGCTCGGCCCGCAGCGGGATACGTAGACCATCCGCCGCTGTCGATCCTCCTGCTCACAATAACCACAGGTCTCCTTGGCGATTCACTTGTGGCGATCCGCTTCATTCCTGCTGCTGCGGGTGCGGGGGCGGTGTTCGTCACTGGAATGATTGCCAGAAGGCTTGGCGGAGGACCCTCGGCTGTACTGCTTTCCGGTCTGGCGGTTATGGGCGCCCCTGTGCTTCTCGTCCTTTTTGGCTTCTACTCGATGAACAGCCTGGAGGTTCTTATTTGGAATGCAATAGTTTGGATCGTTATTGTTCTTCTCCAGGAGGAGAAACCGAAGCTATGGATCGCGGTTGGCATTCTCGGGGGGCTTGGCGTTGAAAACAAGCACACCTTTGGCGTGTTCATCGGCGCCCTGCTGATTGGGCTTGCGCTCTCAGGGCAGCTTTACCGCTTGCGCAGTCCCTATCCCTGGATCGGCGGCCTTGCCGCCCTGCTTCTTCTGATTCCGAACCTGGTCTGGCAACAGACTCATGGTTGGGCATCGATTGAATTCTACCGCAACGCTACTCTTCTGAAGAATCTGCAGGCGCCGCCATGGAAAGTTCTTTTTGACCAGATACTGGCTGCAAATCCAGGATCGCTTGCACTTTGGTGTGGCGGCCTCTTTTTCTTTCTGCGGAGGCCGGAAACAAGAAAGTTGAGAGCCTTCGGCTGGCTGTTCCTCCTGCTGCTGGCCGGTCTTATCGCGACGCAGTCCAGCAGACCTGACCGCATTGCGGCAGCCTATCCCGCGCTCTTTGCGGGCGGCGCCTGCTTTTTCGAGCGGATCGGGCGGCGCTGGATTATGCCTGCAGCGCTGTCAGTGGTCCTCTTAACCGGCATTGTCTTTCTGCCCGCCGGCCTGCCGATCCTTCCACCCGCCGCGCTGGCTCGATATGCTGCTGCGATCGGGGTCATTCCTCAAATCGAAAGAGGCCAGGCTGCCGCTTTGCCACAGTGGTTCGCCAATCGCTTCGACTGGGACGTAATGTATGAATCCGTCAAGGGGGCCTACGACGCACTGCCAGACGATGAGCGCAAGGAAGCGGTAGTACTTGGCGCCTTTTACGGTCACGCCGGCGCCCTGGAGCGTTTCGGTCGAGGCTCGATCCCGGTCATCAGCGGTCACAACAGCTACCACACGTGGGGCTACGGCAACGCCAGCGGACAGATTGTAATCGCCGTTGGCTTTCGGAAGGAGGATCTACTGACGGAGTTTGAAGAAGTCAAACAAGTTGGCAGCTACTCACGACGATACTCGGTAGATGCCAATGTTCCGATCTACCTGTGCCGTCGCCTGAAATCCCCGCTTCCAGAGGCCTGGAAACGTTTGCGTTTCTTCGTCTAGTCTAGCTGCGCGCTTTGAGTGATGGCCCTGTCCGGCGCCGAAGCCGTTGTGATGCGTGCAGCAATGCGTTGCGCCAGCTCGGCCGGCACTACGCCTTCCTGGTACTGAATGTAAAAGGCGTCCTCTGCCCAGCCAGTATCGGTGGTGAGAATGACGGCGCTCCAGACGCTAACGCCTTCCGCCGCCAGCGAGCGCGTCACATGGTACAACAGACCGGTCCGATCCGCAACATGGATAGCCAGTCTTGTCATATGCTTTAGAGGCACATCGGTAAACTCCAGCCGCGAGCGTTCATCGAAAAGATGGTCAGTGCGCGGTTCCGGCGTTCCGTACTGGCGCAAAATTTCCGATGGATCGCGCGTATCATCAAGCAGCGCTTCCATCAGGCCGCCAAGTTTGCCGGTTGTTTCGTAGATGCTGTATTCGTTCTCCGGGGCATTGGCCAATCGCAGCACGAAATTGTCCTGCGCGCAGACGCCGCCTTCGTCATGCGTGGTCATGACATTTCCGGAGACTATGTCGAGGCCGAATACATAGATGGCGGCGCACATGCGGTGCAATACGCCCACGCGCGTCAGCGGCGTGCGAACCTGAACTTGAAAGCGATCGTCTCCCAGCAAAGACCAGGAAAAACGAATCATCCCTTCTCCCGCGCCGAGCGCACCAGGTCCTGGACCCAGTGGATCCAGAGTTCCGGCTTCAAAGCAGATGCGGGCACCTTGTCGGCGCTTTTCTCTGGATGAACATCGATATCCTGTTCGGCGGCCAGGCGCTGGGCGAAATCCGGCAGTTCTACGGTGACCAACTTTTCCAGCTCTTTCCAGTGCAGGGTTAGGGCGCCAAACATGCTCACGCCAAAAACCTTGCGTCCGGCATAGCGCAGCTCGAACTCCTTTTCATTGTCTTTGAGGTACCAACTGCCCAGTCCATCCAGTCCAATGCAAACCTTCCAGATCATATTGGAAATCGTTCGCCGGTCCATACGATCGCGATTGTCCGGCTCAATCTTTTCTACGAAGGATTTGAGCGAGGTCAGCCGCACCAGTTTGAAAGAGCCGCGCGCGCTGTCCGCTTCCCACCATGGGCGGACATCTTTTCCCTGCAGCAGCGATTCCAGCGTCGGCAGCGCGTTTTTCCAGATGCGCTCCATGCGATCGCGCTCGCCGGCGTCGCTCCAGCCATCGTGTGTAATCTCCAGCATCAGACCTTCGCCGGTCTGGCGACGCGAGGCGCCCAGGTCATTGATCTGAAAGGTGATTGTTGTCGGCGGCGCCTCCGGCGGCCAGTCCACGCCGCGCCAGCTGTAGCGGACCAGACGATTCTTGTCGGCCTGCATCAGCTTCATTTCCACCAGGCGATCATCTTCCTGGCAGACCTGATTGCGTGACATGATGACTCGCGGCGCCCACCAGCGGCGCAGTTCGTTCTGCGATGTGAGCATGCGGAAGACTTGTTGCGGAGTAGAAGTCACTCGCAAAGCGGCATCGATGGGTCCGGTGGGGTTTTTGGGCTTCCTGGCTGCGGGCATAGTAGTATTCAAAAACTGTTTTGCAATTTATCTGACGGCTCTTTCCTTTAGCACATGTACCTGAGAAAGTCTCCGGCGCTGAAAATGACGGCGTCGAAAAACGGCAGCCGCCAGCTGCTGCTGGTCGCCGCACTGTTTCTTGCCGCCTGCTCGCCCGCCGCCCAGACGTCGAAGCGCTTCACTTTTCCATGGCTGCAGACTGTCGACTGGAACGGCAAGGCGGAAATTGCCGTCTATCGCGGGCAGGTGCGGCGCTACGGCCAGTTTCGCGAGGCCCGCCTGGACCTGATCACCGTGACCGAACCGTGGAATCTCCGGCAGATGGTAAAATCGGAGAGCGGCCAAACGGCTGATTATGCCCTCAAGCAGAATCAGGTGATCACCTTCCAGACTGGCGTTTACCCCTACCGGCAGATGAACAGCATGTTCTGGAATCTGGCCAGCGGCCAGCTCTGGAAGGCCGTCATGAGTTCTCAGGAATGGTGCGGCACGAGCTTCAAGGAATTGCGCACAGTGGGCGACGGCTTTGATTTTCAGTTCAGTTCCTACTGGGAAGACGAGAGTATCGGGCACAGACACGTGCATCGGCCGTTGCCGGCTGAGTCTCCGGCGGCGATCCTTTTTGACGAGCTGCCCTTGCTGGTGCGCACGCCAGAGTTTGCCGACCTGGCTGATTTGCAAGTCTTCCCTCTGTTGATGTCCTCTCAGGTGGATCGTCCCGACTTCGACATTGGCGAGCCGCGTCGCGAGCCGGCCTTTGCGGCGGCGCGCGTGGAACAGCGTCAGGTCAGTCTGCGCATCGGCTCGCGCAATTTTCCCCGCGTAATCCGCTACGAGGTGCGCAGTGCGGGCCCTGCCGGGGAGCGCGTGGATCGCTTCTATGTGGATCAGGAAAGCGTCAATCGCACCCTGTTGCGCTGGGAGCGGCATGATGGCGGAGAATTTACGCTGAGCGAGCTCTACTACGCACCCTACTGGCAAATGCACGCCGTGGGCGATCATTTCAGCGGCAACCGGCTATAGCGTATAGGAGTCTTGCGATGTTTACCGGCATCATTGAGGCAACGGCCGAGCTGCGAACAATGCGCCACAGCGATGCAAATTTGATCCTCAGCCTGTACAGCGAAATCGCCGATTCCTTTCGAGTCGACGAAAGCGTTTGCCACAATGGCGTCTGTCTGACCGTTGAAAATGTCGACTTTGCAACAAGGCTCTATCAGGCGACTGCAATTGAAGAGACCCTGCAACGCAGCATGCTGGGCGATCTGAAAATTGGCGATCGCTTGAATCTGGAGCGTTCGCTGCGCGTCGATGCCCGGCTGGACGGGCATTTTGTGCAGGGGCATGTGGACGCTGTCGGCGTTGTGCGCCAGGTTGCAGATCGTCGCGGTAGTTTTGAGATCTGGATCGAGTATCCGCGACAATATCAGGAGCTGGTCGTAGAAAAGGGCTCGATTGCGATCAACGGCGTCAGTCTAACTATCGCCCATCTGGACGATGACGAAGCGCGACTGGCGGTCGACATTATCCCGCACACCTGGCAGAAAACCAACGCTGCTTCGTGGCAAGCGGGGCGTAGAGTTAATCTGGAGTTTGACGTACTGGGGAAGTATGCAGCCCGCCAGATTCGCGTAGCATCAGCTCGCGTCTGAGACTGGCGCCCAGCTGGCGCATACAGCGCGGGCAGCGCAAATCCTGAGGAATCCGATCCGGCTGCAGCCAGAGTTCCAGCGGCCGATTGCAGCCATTGCAGATCAATGTTAGCGCAAAGGCCTCGCCCTTTTCGCAGGCAGTGGTTTGCGCTGTGTCGATCGTTTCCTGATGTGCCGCCACCGTCGACCTCCGCGCTGCCAGAGCAGCGCTTACTCTAAAGATCGGCGGCGACGGCGGAAGCTAAAGCCCGGGATTCAGGCCGATTTCAGTTCACGACCCTCTTCATCCTGTACGATGAAGCGGTCCTCGCTGTCCGGTTCGAGTTGTTTCAGGCGATCGGTGAAGCTGCGCGCGCGATCGAAGGCGCGCTGACGGCTGCTGATTGCGCCCAGGGTGCTGAGCGGAAACTTTTCGCCGCCAGGTCCAATTCGCCAGATTGTGTAGCGCATGGTGTCAGGTTTTTGTGCGCCGCACTAGGGTCAAGTCGATTTTATCATATTGGCCGCAAGGGATCCGCTCAGTCCAGCAGGCGCGCGCCTGGATCGCTGCGGACCGCAAACCAGCGGACGCCGGCATCATCCAGGGCCTGGCCCAGTTCCTTCTGATTGCCCGGAGCGTAGCAAAAGAGTGCGCCGCCGCCGCCCGAGCCATTGATCTTGCCGCCCAGGGCGCCGTGGGCATTGCTCAGGGCCTGCAATTGATCGATGCGCGCCGTCGATGTTTGAAGCGTCTGCGAAAGGATGCGATGTTCTTCATTGAGCATTGCGCCCAGTTCGTTGGCATCCGGGCGGGCGCTGAGCATTTGCAATCCGCGCTGGCATAAATCGCGATTGCGCAAGTGATCAAGGACTACCTTTCGCGCCTCCTCTGACATCGCCGGGGCCGCCGCTTCAAATTCGGCGACCGATGTTTGGCGCAAATCAAAAGAGGGCATTGCCCGCTGAGCGGCGGCAAGGGAGCGGCGCGCACGATCGCTGGCGCTGCCCAGTATACCCTGGGTATCCTTGGGAACGCCAGAATCAATCAGCACGAATCCTTCAATCTGAAGCGGCAACGAAAGCGCTCCGTAGGGGATAGGCCGATCTTTGCGCAATGCTCCGCTGCGATCAATGCCTGGCGCATCGGGATAATCCTCTGGAAATACATAGATTAAGCCGCCCAGATAGCAGGAATACTGATCCATCATGCCGCCGGCGCCGTTGAACTTCTCCTTTTCGCCGAGATAGGCCAGATAAGCGCACAGTTCGCGATCGGCAATGTACTCGGCGCGCCGCGGATGCTCGCCAATTTCCAGCAGCAGACGCAGCCACGCCGAACACATTGCCGAGGAGGAGCTGCAGCCGGCGCGAATTGGAATGGTAGATCGAAATAGCAGTCGTCCGCCGCGCGGAAGCCGGAAGCCTTCTTCCAGTAAAACGCGGGCAATGCCCCAGCAAAAGTCAGTTTCGTCGCGCGGCGCAGAGGCGTGGATGTCAAATTGCTGCACTGGCGCGCCTGGCAGGTCCGGCGTTTCGACGGTGAAATGCGGATCGTTGTTTGGCCAGTATTCAATTTGAAAAATCCGGTCGATGGCCATGGCCAGCACCGGAAGGCCGAGGTAGTCCTGGTGTTCGCCAAAAAGACAGATGCGCCCAGGCGCCACGGCGCGAAGAAGTGCGGAGCCCATGGCCGGCAGTTCTCGGCCGGCGGGGGCATCGGCAAGGCCTTTCCACGCGGGGGCGCGCTGGCTTAGAGCCGGTCCCAGGACCGGCTCTAAGCGACAGGAGGTCGCGTCATTCGCAAAGCGAATGTGAGGAACGGTTGAAAAATTCATGCGAATTCTCTGGGGAATTCGCCATTGCCGGAGGCAATGTAGTGAATTTTGAAAACCGTTCCGTTTGTCCCAAAACTCCACGGATGGGGTTTTGGGACGCCCTCTTAGAGTCGCCTGCTGATGTCGCCAGCATAGCCGGTCAGTTCCAAATAGCCATCGCCGTTTGCGGGCCGCCCTCCGCATTGGCCGCGAACGACGATGGCGCCTTCCCAGTAAGTCAAACCGCTTTGCGCGCCAGAAAATTCCTGATTCTCAAACCATGGTTCTACATTCAATTGACAGTCTTCAATTTTCAATCGCCAGTACAAGGGGTAAGTCGCGCCGCTTTGCGGCGACTGCCAGCTTCGCGTCGCCTGCCAGCGCATGTCCGCCGGATCAATCGGGTGCGCCTGGTCCGCGTCAAGCCAGGCGCCGCTGTGAAAATCGTCGCCGCTTCGCGATCGCACGCGAAACATCATCAGCCGCCGACCATCGTTCAACCTCAGGTGCAGCCAGTCCCAGCCGCTCTGCTCGGGACTCAAGGGTTGGCTGCTGAATTCATGGTCCATCCACAGTCGTGTCCGTACCCTGGATGACTGCAATGCCTCGCCGCGAGCGCTGAGGCGCAGACGACCCTCGCCGACAAGTTCTGGTATCGAATAGTAGTGCGAGGCGCGCCCTGGCCTGCGATCCTTGGGGCTGTAGCCCTGCTGGCCCTGCAGCGCCGGCGGCGATTGCGCCTGCATTAGCAAATGCAAACCCCACGGCGGCCCGTCCGCCGCCAGGCGATGCTCATTGCCATGGATTTGCAGATAATTGAGTCCAACAAACCATGTATCGTTTTGTGAATCAAAGCCGGCCATGCCCGGGAAATCGCGCTGGATTTCCTCCAGGCTTTGCAGGCGCTGGCCTTGAAGATCGCTGAGGGCGGCATGGATCATGAAGCCGCGCGTCCCCGCCGGCTGCGCTGCTACAGTCGGCGCCATTTCGATCTTGAAGATCGTAAATTGCAGTCCAAAGCGCCGATCATCTTCGGTCTGCAATTGGCCCGTGTAGTACCACCATTCGCTGCGAAAACCATAGTGCGGCCAGTGGTCCTGTGGAAAGCGCAGTCGCCGCAGCGGATCGGCGTGCAGGAAGCCTGATCCATCCAGGCTTTCAGACGCTCCGGCAAATGCGTCAGCGCCGGGGCCGGGCGGCGATTGTGGCGAGCAGAGGCAGAGGCTCAGATGCCCGCCAAGGATCAGTGTGCAAGCCACGCGCCGCATGCCGCCTGATGGAGCGCGATGCTTCACCAGAGCCTCTTGCTGCTGGCGCCGGCGCCAAGACTCAGTCGTACGGGAGCGATGGCCGCCAGAGCCGCCAGCAAGAGCGTAAGCAGGGCCGTCCACAGCAGCTCGCTCCACGGTATGGATGCGTCAATCGTCCAGCCAAAGGAGACCTTATTGACTACGGCGATCAAGAGCCAGCTGAGCGCCGCGCAGATTGGCGCCGCCAGGGCCAGAGCCGAAAGGACGATGGCCAGCGCCTCCAGTAACACTGCTGCGGCAAGCATGCGCCAGCGAGCGCCCAGTGCATCGAGCAGGGCAAAGTCGCGCCTTCGTTCAATGGCCACGCCGCTCAGCGTGCTGAACAAAGACAGGGCGGCGACCAGGGCGGCAATCCACTGCAAGAGGCGCGTCAGGGCAAAGGTTCGATCGAAAATGCGCAGGGCCCGTCGACGCACTTCCGCCGAATAGTTAAATGTTAAAGCATATCCAGCGACGGCGGCGCGAACCGACTGCAGCGCCGCGGCTGCATCGACGCCCGGTCGCAGAAACAGCGCTGCGCCGTCGGCGGCGGCCGCCGCCCGCTCGCCAAACAACTGGCGATAGAGACTCAGATCGATCAGAACAACGCCGCGTTCCGAAGAGTAGCTGCGATAGACGGCGGCGATGCGAATTGGCCGACCAAAGAGCTCCAGCTGATCGCCGGGACCTTTGCCAGTACGCGTAGCAAAGCTTTCACTGACGATGGCGCCGTCGCTTTGTGCAGCCTGCAGTGCAGCATTGGCGTCGCCTTCGGCAAAGGTGAAGACGCCGCGACGAACGGCCAGTTCCAGCTCGTCGGCGGCCAGAAGGATGCTTTGCCCGCGGTAGTCCAGAGTCGTACTGCGAATGGTCAGCACCTCTTGCAGCGCGGCGCTGGCGCGCAGGGCGTCAATGGCGGCGGCTGGAATCTGGCCGGCAAGCGCATCGGGAGGCGCCTCCGCTTTGACATAGATGTCGGCGGCAATTGCCGTTTGCAGCCAGCGGTCCACAGTGTAGCGAAAGGAATGAACCATCACGGCAACAGCGCCTGCTACGCCCAGTGCAATGGCCAGCGCAGCGGCAGCGATGGCGGCGCGCATCTGATGCTGCAGCAGCGAAGCCGCCGCCAGCTGCGCTGGCGCACTGCCGGAAGCGCAAAGCATTGCAGCCAGGCGGGTAAGCGGCGCTGCGAGGGCGAGCGCGGCGACAAGCAGCGCAGCAACAGCGGCCATAGCGATTGCTGGCGAATTCAATCGCAAGGAAAACCAGGCGCAGAAACCGACGGCAAGCAGCAGCAGCGCCGCAAGAGTCAGCGAGGGACCGGTCGATACCAGTTGCAATTGACTGCGGTCGCTTTTGCGCGCCAGCGCCGCCGCCGTCCGCGAGCATTCGCGCGCCGGAAACCAGGCGGCCAGCGCCGCAAAGAAAATGGAAAGCAGTACAACTCCGGGCAATACAGCCAGGCTGCGCCAATCGCTGCGCCCCAGGCTCAATCGAAAGACGCTTTCGATGGCGGCCGAGCTTTGTTCCAGCGCCAGATCGCCCAGCAGCGCTGCCAGCAGCGCCCCTGGCAAGGCGCCGGCCGCTCCCAGCAAGGCCCCTTCCAGCAGGACGGTTGTTTCCAGCAGGCGCGGCGAAGCGCCCATTGCAAAAAGTTGTCCCAGCGCCGCGCGCCGCTCCAGCGCGGCCAGACTGACCGTATTGTAGACCAGAAAAGCGCTTACTGCCAGCGATACCAGCGCCAGGGCGCTGAGGTTCATGCGGAAGGCAGAGAGCATCTCCTCCCCGTCGGCCTTGCGCTCGGCGACGCTGGAAATGGCGGCCTGCGGGAACAGTCGATGCAGCTCCGCGCGCAGCTGCAGCTCTGTTCCGGGCGCTGCGGCAAATTCTGCGCCATCAACGCGTTGCGCGCCAGGCGTCAGCTGACCAAGATCCGCAAAAATTGTCTGTCGCGGCGGCAAGAATCCATCCATGGCCCGGATGCGCGCCGCGATGGGCAACGCGACGCTTTGCCCATCGATCTGCAAACGAAGCGGCGACGGCGCGGCAAGCAGCGGCGAGTCTTCGGGGACAGAAAGCCCGAGGATCGGTCCCGTTGCTTCTGCCTCAGCGCCGTCGGCAAGCGATGCCAGCTGAAACCGTCGCAGCTCTGCATTCCAGAAGTCCAGTCCATAGAGTTCATACAGGCCGCCGTTGACGACAACGCGGCGATGCAGATAGGGCGACCAGCTGGCCCATCTCCAGAGCGGTCGAAGGCGTTCCAGTTCCGCGGGGGCAAATCCGCCTGGACGGGTCATCCGCAATGTCGAACGCCCGGCAACGCTGCTGATCGAGTTTTGAAATCCGTCCAGTATGCGCTCATTGACCAGTCGGATGGAACCAGCGGCGGCGCTGCCTATGGCAACGCCCGCTATGCATAACAACAGACGCAGCGGCCGCTTTCTATAATAAACAAGGCTATAGCTTTCCAGCGCGGCGTACAAGGCCTGCCAGCGGACCGCAAGCATCATGCTACAATCCTGCCGTCGCTCAAACGCAGGATACGGTCGGCGACGGCGGCGGCGCGATCGGAATGAGTAGCCATGACGATGGTCAATCCAAGCTCGCGATTCAATTGCTGCAGCAATGTAAGCGCAGCGCGGGCGTTGGAGCTGTCCAGTGCGCCGGTGGGCTCATCGGCGGCAAGGATGCGCGGGTGCAGCGCCAATGCGCGTACAATTGCAACGCGCTGTTGTTCGCCGCCAGAGAGTTCCTCGGGCAACCGGGCTTCTTTGCCGGCCAGACCGACGCGCGCGAAAAGTTGGAGTAACCGGGCGCGTTGCGGCCTTTCGCCGCGCAAGCGCAATGGCAGGCTGGCGTTTTGTTCGGCGCTCAGCGCCGGCAGCAGTCCTGAATCTTGAAACACAACGGCGCTGACGCGACGCCGAAAGGAAGCAAGCTGTGCGGCGTTGTAGCTTGCCGGTTCTTCGCCGGCCACGCGCAACAAGCCGTCGTCACAGCGATCCAGACCGGCGATCAGATTGAGCAAGGTAGTCTTGCCGCTGCCCGATTCGCCCATCAAGGCTACAAATTCGCCCTCCGCAATCTGCAAGTCGACGCCGCTGAGCGCTGCCATTTGGCCGTAGCGTCGGGCCACGCCGCGCGCCACAATGATTGCAGATTCCTCATTCATCGTAAGCATCGCCTGCGGACGGACTGCCGGCTCAAGGCGCCGCTGGCAAACCACTTGTCGCCAGGCGAGCGCCTGGCGTAATTGTTCGACATGATGCGACTGGCGGTGATTGGCGACATACACAAGTCGTGGGATGCCGAGGACACCGATTTTTTTAACAGCGCGGACTACGCGGCGATCCTGATTGTCGGCGACTTGCCTGGCCGAACCAACAGCGGCTGGTCGCGCGTGGTGCAACTGCTGTCGCGCCTGCGCCGGCCGGCCTTTCTGATTCCCGGCAATCACGATGGCGTTTCGGTGATGCAGAAGCTGGCTGAACTCAAGCAGGATCAAGATTGGATTCAATCCAGCTCAACCGGGCAACGGGCGCGCTGTGCAGAGATGGAGCGCGACATTGCGCCGGTGCAGCTTTGCGGCTACAGCATTCATACGATCGTCGCCGGCGAAGAAGCTCTGGATCTGGTGGCGGCGCGCCCGCACAGCATGGGCGGTCCGACGCTTGCTTACGCTCCCTATCTGGCTCAGCAATTTGGCGTTCACAGCATCGAGGAGTCCGCGCAACGAATCGTAGAGCTATTGGAACAGTGTCGACGCGACGCCTTGATTCTTGCCCACAATGGCCCAAGCGGTCTTGGCGACCGGGCCGAGGATATCTGGGGCTGTGATTTTCGCCCCGAGCAGGGAGACTTTGGCGATCCGGATCTGGAGCTTGCGATCCAGCGCCGTCCGTCTGGCCTGCGTCTGCTGGGGGTTGCTGCAGGGCACATGCATCTTGGCCTGCGCGGCAAGCGCGGTCTGCGCACCAGCGCCGTCTTCAAGGAGGGCCTCTGCTACCTCAATGCGGCTCGTGTGCCGCGCATCTACCGCGACGAAGCGGGACGGATCTGCCGCCATCATCTACATCTTGAAATCGACAACGGCCAGTTGCATGCTTTTGAGGCTCGCGTTTGCGGCGGAGTGATGGAACTTGCCGCTCTGAAGGCGAATGCCGCTAAGTGAGAATCGTATTGATTTTGCAATTTGCAATGCACAACTGCGGCGTTGCAGCGCATCAGTCATTCAACTCAATTGAATTGTGCAGATCATTTTGGCTTGCTGATTCCCGGGAGGCGCTTACGATCTGGTCCATGAAAAAGACTCTGGTGCTGTTGATATCGGCAGGTCTGATGATGGGCTTTGCCGCATGCAAAAAATCGGGAAGCGGCGGCGAAGGCGCGTCGGGAGATGGATGCGAAGGCATTGGCGCCATGGAAGCGCGGATGAAGTGCGAGAACAATGCCGTCATGTTCTGTTCTTCCTTTACCAGCTACAAATGGCAGCAGCAAAATGCCTGCGCTGAAGGCACAAATTGCTACATCGCCGAAGATGGAAAATCTGGCGGCTGCCGTTAAGAAACCCGAATCTAAACTGTATTTGATCAGCAGCGCCGGCGCAATCGCGTCCGGCGTTCGCTTTTTCCGACGGCGGCAGGCGACTCGCTTGCGCTTGACCCGCGGCAACGGCGTCTTCCCCCTGTCGCATGGCAAAACGCAAAGGCGGCGACTTTGCCGCTCTCATCCAGAACTCCTATCAATGGCAGGGTTCCAGCATCGCCCTGGGCGCGGCCATGCTTGATGGCGCCGCAATCGAAGGCGCATGCGTTTCGCTGCCCTTGAAAACACTCAACCGACATGGCCTGATTGCGGGCGCCACCGGAACTGGCAAGACCAAGACCCTGCAGCACATCGTAGGCGAACTTTCGCGCAACGGAGTGCCAGGCCTGGTGATGGATATCAAGGGCGATCTTTCCGGCATAGCCGCCGCCGGCGAGGCCAGCGAAGTCGCTTTGAAACGTGCGGCGGCTATGGGCTCCAGCTACAAGGCCGAGGCCTTCCCTGTTGAATTTCTAAGTCTGAGCGACGAAACTGGCGCGCGACTGCGCGCTACGGTCAGCGAATTTGGTCCGCTGCTGATGGCCCGCTTGCTGGATCTCAACGAGACGCAAACCGGAGTGCTGGCAGCGATTTTCAAGTTTTGCGACGACAAAGGCTTGTTGTTGCTTGATCTCAAAGATCTGAAAAAGACCCTGGATTTTGCCTCTGGCGAAGGCAAAGCACAGTTTGCTGGCGATTACGGGCAGGTCAGCACGTCCTCGGCTTCCACCATATTGCGAAAGATCGTCGCCCTGGAACAGCAGGGTGCAGAAATCTTCTTTGGCGAGCCAAGCTTCGACGTGCAGGACTTACTGCGCAAGGATGGCAAGGGACGAGGCATCGTTTCTGTGGTGCGCCTTGTCGACCTCCAGAACAAGCCGGATCTGTTCAGCACTTTCATGCTGCAGGTTCTGGCGGAAGTATACTCCTCCTTTCCAGAAGTCGGCGATCTGGAAAAGCCAAAGCTGGCCATCTTCATCGACGAAGCTCACCTTGTCTTTGAGTCTGCATCCAAAGCTTTGCTTGAACAACTGGAGATGATAGTCCGGCTGATTCGCTCCAAGGGCGTGGCCGTAGTTTTTTGTACGCAGAGCCCGACGGACGTGCCGCCTTCGATACTGGCGCAGCTGGGATTTAAGGTGCAGCATGCGCTGCGCGCCTTCACCGCACGCGATCGCAAGGCAATCAAGGCTGCATCCGAGAACTTTCCGGAAACAGAATACTACCAGGTCGATCGTCTGCTCAATGAGCTTGGCGTGGGCGAGGCCCTGGTAACTGCGCTCAGCGAAAAGGGCAAGCCTACGCCTCTGGCCCAGGTTTACCTGGCCGCGCCGGCTTCGCGTATGGGTCCGCTGACTCCCGCTGAGCTGCAGACTTTCGCTGCCGCTTCGCCGCTGGTCAAGAAATACGCCGCTGCGGCCGATCGCGAAAGCGCCTACGAACTCTTGAGCAAGAAGGCCCAGGAATTTGGCAAGACGGATGCCAGAGAAAAGCCCGCATCGCGCGGCGGGCGCAAAGTCGAGGAAAAGTCGACGCTGGAACGCGTGGCCAGCAGTCCCATTGTGCGCGAGGTGGGACGAACCGTCGCGCGTGAATTGACTCGCGGCGTGCTTGGCGTATTTGGACTGGGCAAGCGAAGGCGCTGAGGTCGCGGCATGACGGATTCTTACACTTTCAGGACCATCTCTTTTGCAGCGCTGGCGCTGTGCCTGGTCGCCTTGCCGCTGTCGGCGCACGACAATCCACAGCCGACAGGGATGGAAACCGAATCCACCCGCCAGCCATTGCAACCCGATGAATGCGAGGAGTTGCTATTTATTCCGTCGGAGGGGATTACCGTCGTCTCTCTCGGGCAGGAATCCGCTCTACGTCGCGTGACCGCAGCAAGGACGCCGGAGTTGGCCGACGCAAGTTCACAAGCAGCCAGCGAATACGCTCAGGGACGACCGGCCGAGGCGGCAAGATTGCTGTTCCCTTTTTTGGCTTCCAATCGAGAGGATTTGGAGCTGCTCAATCAATATGCACGCAGCCTCTATACGCAATTCATTGAAGATGTCACGGCCAGAATCCTGCACGTCTTTCCGCTCTACTATCGACTGGTAGCAGCGCTGGATGAACGCATTGTCGCGGAACTGGGAGACCAGCTCGCGCCGGGTCGGCCAGTGGCTATTGTCGATTTTGGCGAGGCCTACTGGAAGTTAAGCACGCTTTACCTGGACCTGCAACAGTACGACAAGGCAGAGTACGAATTGGCGCGCGCCATGGCCGCCATCCTGCCGGTCGTGTCCCTCGAAGCTAACACGCGGCTGGTCGAGCAAATGTACGCCTATATGATGGAGGCGACCTTCTTCACCAAACACGCGGAGGCAAACGCTTTCTACGCCTGTCGGCTGCGCAAAGTTTCCCCCGACTTTCGAGATGCGGATCGCTTTCGCCTGCCATATCCAGAGGAGCTCAATCCTCGTCCCGCCGGCGCACAATAAGCCGGCGTCAAAATCGCCGCCGCTGGATTTTGCACAGACTGGTCGCCGATAGGGAATAACGCTACTCTTAGCATGCCTCCCTGGCTTGCCAATTGCAGGTCGGGGATACAGAATTGAGATGCAAAGCGCCCCAGAACAGGAGCAAGACCAGGAACAAGTCGGAGGCGACGAGCCGGACCTGTTCCATGCCGGCGATCGCAGCAGCGCGTCCGGCAGCGGCCTTGCCGAGCCGGGCGACGCCGCGGCCGCCGTCGCAGCGGACGAAGTAGAAGAGCCATTGCCGGTTGAGGCCGACCTGCTGGGCGAGGCGGAGTTGAAGGCCTTGATGGCGCAATTCAATCCGCTGGCGGCGCGCGATCTGGTCTTGATTGAGAAGGGCGTCGAAAACTTTTTCCGATTCAATCAATCAGCCTACGCCCTTACGCGCAGCGAGCAGTTGCAACATCTGGGCGCACCCGAACTGAAATTTCTCGCCGACCGCCGGGCGCTGATCCCATTCTGCTACTTCAATACCAGCGAGACGCACGATCGACTGAGCCTTGTGAATGTACTGATCAGACCGGCCTCGCTCAAGGGCGAGCAGGCAGCGCGCGTGAAGCAGGGATGCATACGCGCCAGTGCGCTGGCCATTATCCAGTACGTTGTGCATCGCGATCGCACCATTCGCGAACTGGTTCAAAACGGCCAGCTGGGCGCCTGGATATCGCGGCGGCTGCTGGGCGACGCACAGGAGATCAGCCAGGCGCGCGATCTCAAGCGTCTGCTCCCTGAACTGCGGCGCTACTCGGTGGAGCGCTTGCTGGAAGAGCAGACCAATGCCCCCGCCGAATTGATCATTGGCGTAATGCACCTCCTTTCCATGCCCGCCGACAAGCTGGCCGGCGACCTGACGCTCTATGGGCAATGGCCGCTGGAGGCGCAGAATGCACTTGCGGAACGAGGACCGCGCTCGCTTTTAGCCCCGCTTTCTCGCGATTTTCACATTTTCCAGCCGCCGGCGCGCGACTTGATTGAGATGCCTGACTCGCGCATCAAAGAGAACCGCAGCGAGCTTGAATGGCTGCAGCTGCTGTACACGCAAATTGCCAGGCGCATTCTATTGAGTCTGTTGCCGCCGGAGGAAACCGGTTGGATTCAGCCCAAGAGCGCGGGGCAGGACGCTCGCTACATCGAAGAGCTGAAGAAACATCCTGGCTTCGCCCTGGGACAGGAGTGGCCTGATGGCGATTTGTTTCTGGAGTGTTACGAAGCGCTGACTCGCCGCGGCGAAACGGTGCGCGCCATGCGACGCGAATACGTGGTGGAGCTGGTGCTGCGCGAGTCATTGAAGTCTCTGGATATGCAATTCGAACCGGTGCGCATCAGCATCGACGAATTTACGCTGCCCGATCCGGCCATTGAGAACTACATTCCGCGCGAAGAGGTCTTTCGTCTGGTCACAGAGCGCATGAAGTCGCTGCCCGATTTATTGCATATGTCGGAGCGACGGACTTCCGTTTCGGGACAGCGGGCGGCAGCGGAAGAGCGCGGAGTCTATTTCATTTATCGGGCCAATATGCCGCGAGCCTTTGTTCGCAATGTCCAGCGGCGATCGATGCTGCACCTTTTCTGCAAGGCAAACGGCATGGCCCGCGGCATCTATGATTGTTTGGTCGATGTTTCTCGTCCCGATGCGCCCGCGCAACTGGTGGATGATCAGCTGGCTCTTGGCCGCGCCATTCGCGATTGGGAAGCGGAGCAGGAGCGAGAGCGCATCAAGCGCGAGCGGGCGGCGATGGGCTTCTTTGCGCGCCTGATCCTCTGGCTTAAGTCGCTGTTTGGCGCAGGAGACGCTCCAAAGCGACGCAGCGAAGATGCCCGCGAAGCGGACTCGGCGGCAGAAGCCGCCGCGAGCGGAGGAAGCGGCGGAGTCGGCGAAGGCGCCGGCGAGCGCGGCCGACCCCGGAAACGCAGTCAGGCCCCGCGCAGCAAGCGGCGGCCGGTGCCGGCGCGCGTGCAGCAGGTTGTGGACTATGTCGAGCGAAACTTCAAAGGGATCATCTGGATCGACGAAGTCCTGGCATCGCTTAACTCGGTGAAATTCAATGAGGATGTGATTGGCGACCTCCTGTTCTACGATAGCGAACAACGTTACGTTGAGATCAAGGCGTTACGCGATGTGCGTCGCGCCTACTTGCGCGCGGCCAATGAAGATGATCCGACCTGGGTAGGATCGACCATTGACTATCTTGAGAATATGGCCAATCCCCGAGAAGAACACCGCCTGCTTGCCGCCTATCTGCGCAACTTTCGATCTTGAACTTCCTTCGCCGAAGAGCACAAAGATCGGCTACTCAAAGACAATTGCAGCGCAGGGAATGGGCCGAAGCGGCAGAGTATGGACCTGCACATGCTCAAATCCCGCGGCCCGGCCGATCGCGGCAAACGCCTTGGCAAAGACCTCCGAGTTTCCGGAAGTCGCCCCGCGATGGCGGGCGAGATAGTTCGTTACAATTTTACCGCCGGGACGCAACGCGCGGCGCAGCTTCTTCGCCACCGCCTCCGGATTTTCCCAGAATTGTGCAACATTGGAACTGTAGATCCGGTCCAGACTTTGCGGCAGGAGAGTCGCTTGCTCGATGTCTTCCATACGAAAACTCAATTGGTCAGCGCTTGTCAGCGCCGTGAGCTCTCTGCGAAGGCAATCGATAACCAGTTGCGAATGATCGAGAAGCTCGAAGCTTGCCGGGCGGCAGCGGCCGAGGATCTCGCGCGCGGCCAATCCTGGACCTGGACCTATCTCCAGAATGTTCAGGCCATCCTGCAAATCCAGCAATTGAACTGCCCAGAGATTGCGTTCCCGATTGGAGGACCGACTGGCCATGATCCAGTTGGCGAGGCGTCCGCCAACGCCGCTCGGACGGTAGAACTGGCGGCGCAGCGAGCGTATCAAGTTACTTGCAATGTTCATATGACAACCATATTGACAAATCTGGTTCTTGTCAACTATGTTGTCAAATATTTGACAGCGGCGGAGGTTGGGGCAATTCCAGTCCATGGATTCTCGATCTGAATTGCTGGGCTCCATTTTCAGGGATATTCGACGCCTCTTCCATCAGCTGGCGTTGAGCGGCGAGGCCTTGCACGGAATCGCCGCAGTCACCATGGCGCAGCGCGCCTTGCTGGAGGATCTGGCGGGAGGCGCAAGAAAGACCATTGCGGAACTGGCCGCTGGTCGGGCTGTATCTCGCCAGCAGATTCAGAAAAATCTTCAGGAGCTGGAGGCGGCGGGTCTGGTGGTCTTTCATGAGAATCCGGAACACAAGCGGGCTTTCTTGAGCGAGCTCACGGTTAAGGGCGAGCGCCTGTTTTCCAGCATGCAGCGAAAGGAAGCCGAGTTTCTGGCGGACTTTGCAGCACGTTTTGGGCGCGCGGATTTGCAGGTTGTCGCTCGCACTCTGATTGAACTGCGTAGCGCCCTGAACGCCTATCTTGAATCTGGCGTACTTTCGAGCTGAGCAGCGAACAGTCGCAGCTGGTCATCGGGCGGCGCTTGAAATTCCTCTGCAGGCGCAAAGTATTCGAAAATCTCGCGATAGGACTCCCACAACATTTTTCTGTAGAAGCGCTGGTCATACCGAATTTCGGCGTCCTGCATCAGTTGCGCACGTTCCTCCGAGAGGTAGCGCCCCGCTCCGCGGCCAACGCTCAGCGCCAGGAAACGCACCTTTTCGCCCGGCTGCGTCTCCACGCCCAGATTGCGCAGCTCGGCAAGGGTCTGTCGCGATCCATTGTTGACTGTATAACTGTCCAGGTCCTGTGAAATGGTGCGACGCAGCAGCAAAGTCTGCCACGGAACCTTACGCTGGCGCAACTGTTCGTCCAGTTCGCGGTAGATGGCGCGCAACTGCGGGGCCATGGCGCGCAGGGCGGCGATACTGTCAGCCTCGCTCATACACTGCAGCATCCGCAACTGGCCCTCGCGAATGAAGGCCGGCGTATCCTTGCGCCGTGCGAAGATGCCGCGAAACTTCAACTCGCCATTCTGAAAACGACCAAAGTAGCGATTGACCACCGGCAGGTCCGGATCGACTCGCGAAGGAGCGAAGACCACCCAACTGTAAACGCCGTCCATGCCCATTTCGATGCCGCAGGCCTGGCCGATCTCCGTACAGAGCTCCTGCAGCTTTTGCTCATCCAGCGGCGCGCCCTGTTGATCGATGAATATGCAGTCGGTGATGGCATGCAGCAAACGGTATCCGCGATCTTCTGCGATCTCTTTGGCCGTCAGCAGTTTCTCGCGCCCAAAGGCGGTGACGCTCTCGTGGCTTTCGATGCGGCCAAATTTGGCATTGCGATAGCCCAGATAGCCAAAGGAGGTAACCAGCATCCACTTCAGACTGCTCTGGCGGCTCTCGTAAAGTTCCAGCTCCTCCTGCAAGCGCTGCAGCTCGACGTCAGCCGGCGATGGCTGGGCCTGTGCTGCGGATACAGTAGAGGCCGCGCCGGCGCCGCGTAACAGATCGCGTTTGGCCTTCAGTTCCTTTACTTTAGATTTATAGAATTTTCTGCGCGCCAGTACGCGTTCCAGGGAAATGGAGACGACGCCGCGCCGCCTCCGACAGATGACATAGCCGACTTCCGGAACGCGCGGGGCCTGTGGATCGTTGCGGCAGCAGCGGCAATTGACGGTTTCCGGACTGATATTGTGGATCGCCATGATGCTGGGATACATCTGGCTGAAGTCCAGTTGCGCCGTATTTTCGTAGACCTGCGCCTCGCGCGTGTCAGGAACGTATACCAGCGCGCCCTTATCGGCGGTAAGCAAATCAAGCGCCGACTTCTCGTCTTCGGCGGCGCTTTTTTGCCAGGGCGCAAGATAGTTTAACTTTAAAGCGACATGCATCTCGATGGCGGTTAGCGCTGCACCGGTAGAGGAACGCGCCAGGCGTTGCACCGGCAGTCGGCTGAGTCGCGCCAACTCCAGAACCCCGTGCAGTTCGGACTCCTTATAGACGAAGGAGTTGGCGCGGTCAATGTGCCAGCGTCCAAAGAGCGGATAAGAAGGCGCCATGTAGATCCAGCTGCCGTAGGTGTTGTAGCTGGAACCCTGACGCAGAATACGGCGCTGGTTGGGAATGGGATCGCGATCCAGAGCCAGTTCCAGCTGCTGCTGCTGAGCGCACTGAAACAGCGCCGGCAAGATTGCCGGGTCGCCATAGGCGCTGAGGATCACATCGGGATCGTTTTTTGTGAGAAACTCGTGCAAGGCGCGCACGGTGTCGCTCATGTTTGTGTAGCTCAGGGTGCAAGTCTGACCGCGGTATTCGGCGACGATGGCATTGTGCAGAGAGATGGGCAAGCGATGGCTGTGTTCCAACTGTAGATGCATGGTGCGCAGCGGGGGCGAACGGTAGTCGACCTCTTCCGATTCGTTGGCCGGGCGGATGCTCAGCAAGCGCTCGGGTCGGGCAGGGTCGAGGACGACACGTACCGGACAGAGCGGATAGATATCGTGTGCATACATATAGCTGGTAGGCGTTTCGATATCGGCATGGTAAATATCCATGCGGCGGTAGAAGGCGTAGAGCTTTTGCTTGATCTTGCGCATCACCGAGGGGCGGGAGATGACCATTTCCAGAGCCGGAATCATGCGGTTCTGATAGAAGTGGCGGCGCTTAACCATACGCGGCTCGCGCGCCAGGGCCTGCAGTTCGTAGAGTCTGGCGCAGAGTCTGCTCAGCAGTTGCGACGGTCCGGCGGCATAAATCACCGGCTGGTATGCGTCGCGCAGTCGCAGCATACGACCGTCGGCAAGGCGAATCCAGACGTGGATCTCGTCTTCGAAGTTGTAGACATCGAAGAGACAGCCCTCGATCTCAGGTTCGCTCATCCTTGTTTGAGGCCTCAGGCGCCAGACGTTTCATTTCCTGCTGTAGAAAGCCAATCTGCCGTTGCAGCTCGATCAACATGCTCAGCGCCATCGAATCAAAGGGGTTGGGGCTGGCGGCCAGTACGCCAGCCTGCAACTGTTTGCGTGCATAGCGAAAGAGTTGATCAAAGAGCAGTTGGTCCTCGCGTCGCAGTGTGCGGCGGAATTTTCCAAAGCGCTCTTCAATCAGATCAATCTGTATGGAATAGGGTTGTAGCGTGCGGCCCATGGGAATCTCCGGCAAAGGCGGATTGCACTGCGCCCAGAAACATGCGCTGTTCCTTGCGGCCAGTCTGACGCAAGGAAAGCGCGTAGGCCGGCTGCTTCAGCGCTGCCGGCGAAAGCTCCCAGACAAAACCGGCCAGCCCCTGCAGCTGTTGTTTTACATTTATAAAGGATTCATGCTGGTAGCGTCTTCGTTCGACAATCACCAGCGGCGCGCCGCTTTGTTCCAGCTCGCGAAACAAGGCAAACAGCCGACCCAGCAGCCAGGCGCCCTCTTCGGCGGAAACATCGCCGTCAAAGAATTGTTTGCAGGGCGCCAGGACGAAATAGATAGCGCGGGCGTCCGGCGCGCTCTTTGCCTTTTGCAGCGCTTGATGGATTACGTCCAGAATCTGGTAAGGCGTAAAGGCGCGACGGATGCGGATCTCCGCCAGCAAGGCCTCCGGCTTGATATCAATGCGCAGCGCCTCGTCCGCGAGATTGAAAACGTTAAAGCAAAGCGAACAATCTATATTATGCAAACGATAGCCGCGCAACCAGAGGTGCGCCTGCCAGCTGAGGGCAATGGGGAAAACCAGGCCCGGTCCGCTGATCAAACCGATGCGCCGCCGGTCCCAGCGATCCAGAAACTGAAAAAGCGGCGCTTCCGCCCATCCCGGGGCCAGCGGGCGACGCTGCATGCGCCACGATTCGCCAGGCCTTTGCTCTGCAAGAGCCACAGTCATCTGGCTTGACTATCAAGATCACGTCATTTGTAAAGCAAATAGAAGATAAGTATGTATGCTGGCGGGATGGATAAGTCGTGGATAAGGCGCGAAAAGGTGATCCAGTCGCCGCTTGGGCGACAGAATCCAGATAACTAGCCAGAATGCCGCAGTTCTTCCGCCGTTTGCAGCGAAGGCGCCAGAAAAAGCAGATAGAGCATCGCCGCCAGGGCCCCCGCGGCGCTCCAGAGCAGACTCCATTCGGCGCCAAAGAAGCGCCAGATCGCCGCCGCCGTGGCGCTGGCCGCAATTGCCAGCAAACTCTGCAGGGCATTGGCGCTGCCGATGGCCGTGGCGCTTTCCGTGGCCGGAACCAATCGACTGATCCAGGCCTTGGCCAGGCCCTCGGTGGAGGCGGCGTAAATGCCATAGACCAGCATCAGCGCCGCAAAATGCCAGAGCTCAAAGGCCAGCGGCATGGCCCCATAACAGCAGGCAAAAAGAACAAGGCCAAAACAAAAAACGCCGCGAAAACCAAAGCGATCAGCCGCCAGCCCTGCCGGAAATGCCGCAAGGGAGAAAATCACATTGTAGCCGATGTAAGCCCAGAGCGTTTCTGTGTCGCTCAGTCCGCGCGTTTTCATAAACAGCAGCAGCAGCGCATCGGAGCTGTTGAAGGCCGCAAAGAGCAGCAATCCAGTCAGCAGACGACGATAGGCGGTCGGCGCCTGTCGCAGATAGCGCAGGAAGTCCGCCAGGCCCGGACGCTTCCGGGACGGCGCGCGTCGCTCGCCAATGAACAGGGTCAGCGCCACGGCAGCCAGGCCGGGAACAAAAGCGATCAAAAAGAGCAAACGATACTGTCCGGCGAGGCGCTGCAACAAGAGCAGCGCCAGCAGCGGCCCGAGCACGGCGCCCGCTGTATCCAGCGAGCGATGAAAACCAAAAACTGTGGCGCGCGTCTCGGGCGAAGAGTAGTCGCTGAGCAGTGCGTCGCGCGCCGCCGTGCGCAGACCCTTGCCAATGCGATCCGTCGAACGCGCCAGAAAAATCCAGCCTGCCGCTGCCGACAACGCCAGCATTGGCTTGGAGATTGCACTCAAGGCGTAGCCAAGGCGTACAAAGGGCGTACGGCGACCGACTGCATCCGACACGGCGCCAAAATATCCCTTCGAAATTCCAGCAATTGCTTCGGCAAAACCCTCCAGAACGCCAATGAACAGTACGCTGTAGCCAACCGCTCCCAGGTAAAGCGGCATGACAGGATAGAGCATCTCGCTGGCTACATCGGTAAAGAAACTGACCAGCGAAAGAATCAAGATGGGACGGGAAATGGCTGCAAACATCCGCAAAGGCATGGCTTACTGGTCAAGCATTGACAGTATGCATCAGATGTTCCGGATAACGCAGGCCGGCAACGGCCTGTAGCGGAAAGGCCTCATTGATCTGCTTGAGATCGGCGGCGCTCAATGAGAATTGCAGCGCCGCCGCGTTTTCTTCCAGGTGATTGCGGCGCTTGGCCCCGGGGATGGGAATGACATCGGCGCCCTGCGCCAGGGTCCAGGCGAGGGCCAATTGCGCCGCAGTACATCCGCGCTTGCTGGCCAGCTCGCGCACGATATCGACCAGCTTGAGGTTTTTCGCAAAGTTCTCGCCCTGGAATCGGGGCGAGTGCCGGCGATAATCTTCGGCCGCAAAATCCTCGGGCGAACGGATGGCGCCGGTCAGAAAGCCGCGTCCCAGCGGGCTGTAGGCAACCAGCGCCGCGCCAACCTTACGACAGGCTGCCAGTACGCCGCTTTCCAGAGGATCGCGCGTCCAGAGCGAAAATTCGGTCTGGACCGCGGCAATGGGATGGATACACGCCGCGCGTTCGATAGTCGCTGCTGAGGCTTCGCTGAGTCCAATCCAGCGCACCTTTCCAGCCTGAACCAGCTCGGCCATGGCGCCGATCGTATCCTCAATGGGCGTCTTCGGGTCGACGCGGTGCTGGTAGTAGAGATCGATATGGTCGGTCCCCAGACGCTTTAAGCTTGCATCACAGCAGGCGCGCACATAAGCCGGACTGCTGTCCAGGCCGCGGTCCATCGGATTCGATGACTTGCGCACGATGCCAAACTTGGTAGCCAGAAAGAAGCGCTCGCGCCGCCCCTTCATCGCACGCCCCAGCAGCTCTTCGTTGGTATGAGGGCCGTACATGTCGGCGGTATCGAAGAGGGTGACGCCCAGTTCCAGGGCGCGATCGATTGTCGCCAGCGATTCGACGTCGTCGCGCTGGCCATAGAAGTCGGTCATGCCCATGCAGCCAAGGCCAAGGGCCGAGACCTTTGCGCCGCTTGTTCCCAGTGATCTCAGTTCCATCGTCGTCTCTCTCCTGATTTTCGAAGCGACCGCCGACCGCAGCGGCGACATGCTGGTCAGCTATGTCGTCGCGCATCACGCACGCCAGCATATTCAAAGAAGCCTGGCCGATCATTCTGGCCAGCGCCTCGACGCCGCTCCTGGGATTTGTGGACGTTGCCGTCATAGGACGTACGGGGGACGCCGTCGCGCTGGGGGCCATCGCTCTGGGCGCGCTGCTGTTTGCCTTTCTCTTCTGGGGATTTGGCTTCTTGCGCATGGGCGTCACCGGATTTGTTGCCCAGGCCCATGGCGCCGGACGCCACGCAGAACTGCGCGCTGCCGTTTTCAGGGCGCTGCTGTTGGCCCTGTTTTTTGGCATCGTCCTGCTGGCGATGCAACTTGCGATTGGCGCGATTGCTTTTCGTCTCTTTCACGCCTCCAGCGGCGTGGAGGCAGTGGCGCTGCGCTACTTCCAGATGCGCATCTGGAGCGCGCCGGCTGCGCTTGGCGGCTTTGTGGTAATGGGCGTCTTCATCGCACTGGGTCGTAGCGCGCTGGTGTTGCTGGTGCAGCTTTCGCTCAATGTGATCAACGCCCTTCTGGATATCTACTTTGCCGGCCTACTGCAGCAAGGCGCCGCCGGTGTAGCGCTGGGTACGGCGATTGCCGAGTGGACTGCTTTTCTGCTTGGGCTTGTCCTGCTCTGGCGCCTTTTAAAACGCATCGACGCGGCCCCTTTCTGGCCCCTGGACTGGAAGGCGATTCTGGAAAAGCGCGCTCTGTTGCGCACGCTCAGCGCCAACGGCGATATCATGCTGCGCACACTGGCCTTGATTGGCGGCTTTGCCTGGTTCGCCGATCGCAGCGCCGCCGCCGGCGATGCTGTGCTGGCGGCCAATCATCTGCTATTGCAATTTCTGGGCTTCAGCGCCTTCTTTCTGGACGGCTTTGCCTATGTGGCCGAGGCCCACGTCGGCGCCGCCATCGGCGCGGGCGACCGCCTTCGATTTCAACTGGCAGTACAGCGCAGTTCAGAGCTGGCAGCGGCCAGTGCAGCCTTGCTGGCAGCGGGGATCTTCTTTGGGGGCGATTCGATCATCGCCTGGCTGAGCGCCAATGGCGAGATACGGCGCGTTGCCGGCGCTTCGCTGCCGCTGGCCGCGCTCTACGTCTTGCTGGCATTTGCGGCCTTCCAGCTGGATGGCATCTTCATCGGCTCCTCGCGGACCAGGCAGATGCGCAACGCATCGCTGGCTTCGGTTAGCCTGTTCATTCTGCTGAGCCTGTGGTCCCTGCCACACTATGGCAATCGCGGCCTGTGGGCGGCCTTCATCGGCTACGTCCTTTTGCGAGCTGCGACGCTGCTATTCTACTACCCGGCCGTCTGGCGCCTTTTGCAGTCGCCCGCCGGTCGCGAGCGCTAGTTTTTTTGTTGCCAAACTGACCGCACAGTCATTTAAGTATTTCGTAAATGACCCAACAGTCAGTTATGAAAATTTCAGTTCGCCGGGCGGGTCTGGCGCTGCTGCTGGCTGCAGGCCTGAGCTGTTCCTCGACGCCCGATGCGGCGGAGGACGCTATGCCTGCTACCATTGAGAGCGCTTTTCAGATTATTGAACTGCCCACAGCGCGTCTGGCCTACGCCAGTTTCGGCGAGGGTCCGCCCATCGTCTTGCTGCACGCCGCCGGCCACGATCGACACGACTATGATGCCATCATCCCCGAGCTGGCGCGCAAGCATCGCGTGCTGGCGCTCGATTGGCCAGGCTGGGGCGATTCTCCGGCCCTGACCGCGCCCGAAGAGAGCAGCGCCATGCTTTATGCACGACTGCTGGCCGAGTTTGTCGCAGCGCTCGATCTGCCGCCAGCGATCTTCATCGGCAATTCGGTGGGCGGCTATGCAGCTGTGCGCCTGGCGCTGGATCATCCGCCGCGAGTACGCGCGCTGGCGTTGGTCAACAGCGGCGGCTTCTCGGATACCGGCTTGTTTGCTCGCAATTTCGTGCGATTGCGTGGTCGGGAATGGTTCAACAGCGCTACATGGAATCTATTTCCCGGCTACTACACCACAAGCCGCAATGCTCAGAGCCTTGCCATGCTGTCGCGTCTGCGCGATTCCGAGACGGAGTCGCGTGTTGCGGCGCTTGCTGCTATCTGGCGCAGCTTCAATGAGGCTGAACACGATCTACGCCAACGAGCGACGGCCGTGCATACGCCGACTCTGCTCTTGTGGGGCGAACGAGATCCAGTCATTGGCATTGATGCCGCAGAGGCGGCGGCCGCTGCCATCCCTGGCGCGCGCCTCGAATTATTGCCCACCGGTCACGTCGTCTTTGTAGAAGCGCCGCAACTTTTCCTGGACCGACTTCGTCCCTTTCTCGATTCTTTGCCATGAGTCGAACCAGCGGTCCGGCAACGCGCAGCGCACTGATCCAGGCGGGGCTGCGTCTGCTGGAGAAAGGCGGGCTGGCAAAATTGAGCGTCGATGAAATTGCCCGTCGCGCCGGCGTTGCCAAGGGCACATTCTATGTGCATTTCTCGGACCGCACCAGCTACCTGCTTGGAATCCATCGCGACTTTCACGAGCAGCTGAAATCGAGAATTCTCCAGGAAATTTCCGCGCTGCTGCCGGGACGCGAACGATTGTTGCGCGGCGCCACAGTGTATCTGGATGCCTGCCTCGAAGGTCGAGCCGTCAAGGCGCTGCTCTTTGAAGCGCGCAGCTCTCCGGAGTTGCGCGCCGAGGTGGAACGACGCAACGCCAGTTTTACGCAGCTGGCGGCGACGGACTTTTCGGCCATAAATTCGCTGAATCTGGACGCCGCTGGCGGCGAGGCCTGCGCTCGTCTCTTTGTAGCGATGTGTGCTGAGACTGCGCTGGCCGAATTGAACGCCGGGCGACCATTGCCCGAATTACGCGCCGCGCTGGAATTGCTGACGCCGTTGGCGCCGGCATTGCGCCCTTCGCAATCAACCGGAGGACGAGTTCGTAATCAGCGATAGCGCACAAACGCCGTCGGCAGTTCGCCGAGGTTATCTCCCAGCTGTGTTATATTTTCATAGCCAAGCTGGCCGACGCCTGCGGCGCCCCAGCACTGAACGCTGGAATCGATAAGCATCACACAAGTAAAAAAGCCGCCAGTCGCGATCTGGTAGACCGCGCCGCTGACGGGTGTGGCGGCCGGCGGCACATCGCCTGGCGCCCCGCCGTGGTTGACAGCATCGCCGCGTCCCAGTTGTCCGTTGGAATTGAAGCCCCAGCACGTCAGGTTGCCGCTGCGCATCGCTGCACACATAAAAGCGCTGACGCCGGAACTTCCAAGGAAGGAGGCTGCGCCGCCAAGATTTACATCGGCCGGCGGCATCTCGCCGGGATTATCGCCAATGCTATTGATGTTGCCATAGCCAAGGGCGCCATTTACGCCATCGCCCCAGCATTTGACAGCGCCGGTTTGCAGAATTGCACAGTTGCTGCCCTGACTGACCGCCAGCTGGGCGACAGCGCCGCCAAGGTTTATGGACGGAGGCGGCATTTCACCGGGATTGTCGCCCAGATTGGTTATATTGCCCTGGCCAAGCTGTCCTGCCGAATTCTGGCCCCAGCATTTTACTGACCCGCTTGCAAGCAGAGCACAGGTATGACCTCCTCCGCCGCCAATGGCAACGGCCGCCTCGCCCAGCGGAACATCGGGGGGCGGCATCTGTCCGGGGGCCACGCCAATATCAGTCGTCGAGCCCTGGCCAAGCTGTCCCTGGGCAGCATCGCCCCAGCACTTTACGGCGCCGCCCAGCATCAAGGCGCAACTATGCGAGGCGCCCAGGCTCAGCTGGATGGCGATGCCGCCAAGCGGCGTGATGGCCGGCGGCATTTCACCGGCATTGTCCCCAATGGTGGCTATGGCGCCCACGCCCAACTGGCCTTGATCATTCAATCCCCAGCAGCGTACCGTTCCATCGACCATGATGACGCAAGTATGGAAGTTGCCGGCGGCAATCTGGCGAACCGCTCCGCCCAGCGGCAGCGGCGGCGGAGGCATCGTTCCTGCTGCAGCGCCGATATCTGCCAGGGCGCCGTTTGCGGCGTTCAAGGCCTGACCCCAGCAGCGTACAATGCCGCTGCTTTGCAATGCACAGGTGTGGCCGCCGCCTGCAGTCAGCCTGTACTGGATGGGCGCGTAGGCCAGAAGCACGGCAGGATTGCATTCCAGATCGGAGGCGTTGCAGTCGGGATCGCCAAATAGCGATGGCAGGCAGGCGCTCAGGACGAATAGCGGCAGGAAGGCGACGATGCGCGACACAGCGTCATGTCAAGGCGGGGGCATTGGCCGGGTAGTAAAAAATCACAAACTACAAATAAGTGATGCGGCTGTTCAGCTTCCAATGAGTACAGGCAGGCGGCGAGCGCCCCAGTCGCCGGCTTTGTTTTCGAATCGTCCGGGGATCTTGCACCCACAGCTGTTGCAAGCTCCGTCGAGAATCCTGTAAGAAAGAATTCGGTAGCGGTCTCGCTGAATGACCGTGGAAGCACATTGCGGGCAGCAGGTCGCATCGCCTTCGAAATCAGAAACATTGCCTGTGTATACAAAGCGTAAGCCTTGATCGATTGCAATGCGGCGCGCTCGACGCAAGGTCGCCAGCGGCGTCGGCGGAAAATCCCTCATTTTGAAGTCTGGATGAAATGCAGTGAAATGCAGCGGGATTTCTCGCCCCAGATTGCGTTCGATCCAGGCCGTCATCTGTTGCAGTTCGCTGTCACTGTCATTGAGGCCGGGAATCAGCAACGTGGTAATTTCCAGCCAGGTCTTGCCGCCATGGGCAATATGGCCAAGGGTATCCAGCACTGGATGCAGCGCAGCAAGCGAGTACTGTCGATAGAACGTTTCTGAGAAACCTTTGAGATCAATATTGGCCGCATCAAAGCTGTCAAAAAATTCGGCGCGAGCCGTTGGACTGATGTAGCCAGCGCTGACCGCAACCGAGGCCAGGCCCCGCTGCCGACAGGCTTCCGCCACATCCATGGCGTACTCGGCAAAGATTACTGGATCGTTGTAGGTGCAGGCGACGCTGCGGGCGCCATGGTAGGCGGCGTAGCGAGCGATCTGCTCAGGAGCGGCGTGATCGAGCAGCCTTTCTTGTTCGCGCACCTTGCTGATATCCCAGTTCTGACAGAACTGGCAGCCCAGATTGCAGCCCACCGTGCCAAAGGAAAGTACTGAAGTGCCGGGCAGGAAATGGTTGAGGGGCTTCTTCTCAATGGGATCCAGGCAGAAGCCGCTGGAGCGGCCGTAGCTATTGAGCGTCATGCCATCCGGGCCTGCTTCACGTACGACGCAGAAGCCCTGCTGTCCGGGCCGCAGCGTGCAGGCCCGCGGACAGAGTTCGCAAAGCAGACGGCCGTCAGCCTGTTTCGACCACCAGCGCGCCGGTCGCCGCCCTTCGGTCTGTCGCCCGGCGCTCATTGCGCGGCCTCGCATTTATGTGCGGCAAATCGAAACAGGCGATACTCGCTGTCTGGCGCAATGCCGGCCTTATTCAGAACGATGCGCAGTTGTTCGGCCGGGTCATTCAGACCTTCAATTTCGGGCAGCAGCACGCCGCGACGCGAAGCCTGTTCCACGATAACGCCAAAACGCAAGGGATCAAGATCGCCGAAACGACAGGCCTGTGGTTGCTCCAGCAACGAAATCTCCAGCTCCAGAGATGGCAGCTCCTCGCTTTGCAGGGCTGGAAAGCGAGGGTCCGAGAACGCGGCTTTGATTGCAGTGCGCTCGGCGGCGGCGCCCAGGTCTCCCTTGATTCCGCCCAGTTCGCCAATGCAGCCGCGCAGCTGGCCGCTCTTGCGCAGCGTGACGAAAATACCATAGATGTCTGAAGCTTCAATGCCGCTGCGCTTATGCACAGCGCTCGTTTCTTTCTGCAGCGCTCCCTCAATTGCCTGCCGCGCAAGAGCAAGCAACCTGGACTTTTGCGCCGGTGACAGCTGCACTGCGCTCATTTGCCAGCTGCCGCCGTCTTCAAAATGGCAATCAAGTAGCCGACTCCAAAGGGACCCTCGTAGGACAGTACGCGTCCCTCCTGCATGGCGTCGCAGGCGCCCAGCGCAACAGTAAGTGAATCTATAACATCTTCGCCGGCCAGTTGTCGAAGTTGCGCATCGACATGGACCGCGCCGGATAGATCTCCGCGTTCCAGAGCCCGGCAAACAGCAAGATCAAATTGTTCCGCTTGCGGATCGAAACCGGCCGGCGCGCCAGGCTTCAAGCGATGGCTCATATCGCCGGAGGCGATGAGGCAAAGCGGCTGATTCAATTCCTCTTGCAAGCGACGCAGGGTTCGGCCCAATTCCAGCAGTTCTTCGGCAACGGCATGCATTCGCAAGCCCAGGATCAATGTCGGACCGCTCCAGCCTGCTTCACAGAGAAAATGCAGGGGCACCAGGGCGCCATGATCCATCTTGCTGCTGCCCAGATTGCGCACCGGCAGCGAATCTCGCGCGGCAAGCCGCGTCAGACGCATTGCTGCTTCAGGCGCTCCGGCCGTCTTTACTCGTAGCTGCGGAAAACCAAAGGCTGCAAAATCTCCGGCGCAGGCCGTTTCGCCAAGCAGGGCAAAGGCATCCGGCAGGCGCGGCGTGTGTGGTGAAACGATGATGCAGAGCTGCGGCGAAGCTGCTATCATTGCCCGCGCCGCCTGCCGCATGGCGCTGGTCGTCGCCGCCACCTGGCCGGCGCGATCGCCGGCAATTTCCGGGGCCACGATCGGCGCGTGGCACATCAGGCAGGACACAAGTCTGGCAGCGGAGGCGTCCATGGGAACAGCCAGATCCTATTGGACGGCGCCGATTTGCGCAAGTCGTACACTTTACAGTTTTTTTACGGCGGAATGGCAGGAACCGGCGTCTACGGACAGTTGCGTTCGGGCATCGCTTGAATCCAGCGTGCAATCAGCGCAACCGCCTCGCGGTGTACCAGGGCGCGACCCAGTTGTGGCATCATTGCCCCGGGTTGGTCTGTCGCCATGCGGTAGTGCAGAATTGACAGCTCCGGATGTCCGGGTACGATGTCGTAGGTCAATCCGCCGCCGCCCTTGCCGGCCGAGCCAGGCGTTTTGCAAAGCCCCAGCCGCGAGGCGTCATTTTCACTGTGGCTAAGAATCAACTTTGAATTCAGGCCTGCAGCGGCGTTGTCGCGATGGCAGTGAGCGCAATTGGCGTCCAGGTAATCGCGTGCGCGCTCAGCAACGGGCTGTGACTCGTCGGCGTAGTTGCTTGCTGCCGGAATCCCAAACCAGGGCAAGCCGACCAGCAGCTGCAAACGTTTGAGCCGCTGCAGCGTGTTTTCGACGCCCTCCGCATAGGCAAAGTCGCGATTGATATTGCGGGCGCGCACGCCGATCGGTACAATGATCTGGCGGCGTCCTTCGTATATTTGATGGCAGGAACCGCACTGATTGCGGCTGGGGACCGAATAGTTGAAATGTACTTTGTTTCCGTCGGCGTCGATAAAATCGATCGGCGTTGTCAGGCCGCCGGCAGCCTGTGTAGCATCGCTTTGATCGGCGTTCCAGACATAGGGAACGGCAACCCAGCCCGTTGGCTGGCGAATGAGCAACCGTGTTTCGATGCGCCGAACGCGCTCCTGTGGCCGACGAAAATCAGCCGGAAACGAAAAGGTCTTTGTGATGATCGTGCCAACGGGCATCGCAAAAATAGTATCATCCGCGTACTGCATTTGAGCGCCGGCCGGGATATGCAGCGTCCGATATTTGAGCGCGTAGTCGGAAAAAAGCGGCGTGTTCAAATCGTAAGCGACGGCCGTGGAAACCGGCTGCAGAACGCCGCGTTCCGCCTTTTGAAACAGCCCGTACTCCGACAAGCGTTGGTGCAGGGGGGTGGGCTGCGGGTCCGGATTGGGCCGGGCGGCTGGCGTGCAGCTCAGGCCGGGCAACAAAAACAGCGATAGCGCAAGCAACGCCGCAAGCGCGGGACGGCGGTCCATTTCAGGGACCCGGCGCATTTACTGCAACGCCGCTGGCAACAAAGCCCTCGCACTGAAAACCGGCCGGCGCCTGGCCGCCATAGAGTTCCGCCGCTGCCGCCGTCCCCTCGTAGTAGATCACCTCCCCTTTTCGGATTGCATTGCTGATGGTTGCATCCGTCGGCGACTCAGAGTTCTGCAGCAGAGCTGGAAAATTCATATCAATCAGCGAAGGAGTCTGTCCGCTATTGTTGCGCAGACAGATCCCGTTTTCGTTGCCCGGATGGTTCCCAAAATAAGTGGTCATCGTCAGAATGGTGCGGCCGTCATCTACGCCATCGTAAAGGACATTGGCCATGGGCAGCGCCGCCTTGCCGGCTTCTGCTCGCTGCCGATTGAGTTCGGACAGCAAGAGCGCCGTTAGCAATCCAAGCGGGCGATTGGCCTCGTCCGTGCGGCCATTGTCGACCGAGGTTCCCGAGCCGCCTTTGAAGACGTTGTCATGGATATAGATGTCGTGTGCGCGCCAGTTGTTCATCGGCCACTGACTGAAGTCCGGCGTCTCGGAAACCAGTCCATTGACAATGGCAAGGTCCGTGGTGTTGTTGTTTGCAAAACTGTTGGCATATACTTCCACCTCGCGCGTAGCAGTAAGGATCAGGCCGACGCCAGCCGGAACCGATTTTACAATTCCGGCGCTGCCAAAATTGTCGTTGTTGTTGTTCTCGATCGTATTATGATGCATGCGAATGTTTCGAGAGACGATGGTATTCTTGTTCAAGTCATAGGACAGCATTCCGCCGGTGTTATTGCGAACTGTATTTTCATAGACATCGGCGTTCACGGTATTTTCTATTTCCAGGCCCATTACATTGTGTTCGGCGCGATTGCGTCGGACAATTGCATTGATGCATTGACCAACATAAAGCCCGGCGTCGGAGGCGTAATAACTTTCGGTATTCTGCAGCAGGACGTTGACCACGTTCACCGGATAGACGCCATAAGCGCCGTTGTTGCTGCGCGCCGCACCCTGTGTAGCGGACCAGGTGACGCGGACATTGTCGATCACAAGGTTCTCAGAAAGCCGCACCTCCAGTCCGTTCTTGGGGCTATCGAGTATCGTCAGGTCGCGGATTGTAAAAGAACTGGCCGCTTCCACATCGACGCCGTTGACATTGCCAGCGCCGACGAAGCGCAGCGTGGTTGCGGTCTTGCCAGCGCCCTTCAGCATTACGCCGTCGACGCCATTGATGGTGAGCGCATTGTTCAGCACAAACGTTCCAGCGCCCAGTTCGATGGTGGTGCATTCATTCAATGAGTTCAAGGCAGTTTGCAGCTGCTGGATCTGAGATGCGGCGAAACGCAGTCGCGTTGTCTGTTTGCCGACGCAATAGGCGGCCGTATCGGTGAAACGTTCTGGATAAACAGCCTCCGTTGATTTTTCGCCGCGGCTCAAGTAGAAGCCGATGGCTACAAAGATTGGGATATCGATCAGGATCGCCAGTAGAATGATTCGCTTGCGCTGCGCCATGAATCCCCCCGAAGGCCTTTGCCAATTTCAGTCCGAATCTGGCGGGGGTCAACGGGCAGGGCAAGCGATGCTAAGATTGCCGCCAAAAAAAAGGCAAGGACTTGCAAGGGAGCTATGCCTGAGCGACGACGGCGATGCATCCTGAAATCAGAGGGAAAGCAGATGACCCCGTCTCCCACCGCTCAATCGCCGATTGCTCGCGACCCCTTCAGCGGAGCGCAGATCCGTATTGGCGTGATGGGTTCGGCTGGCGGCGAGTTTGAGGACGAGGTGCGCCATCGTTGCCGGGCGCTGGGTCGCAGTATCGCAAAGCATGGCTGCTGCTTATTGACCGGCGCCTGTCCTGGATTGCCCCATGAGACTGCCCTCGGCGCACACAGCGTTGGCGGCCGGATTCTGGGCATCAGTCCAGCCAAGCATCTTCGTGAACACGTCGAACGCTATCACAGTCCCTACCGCGAGTACGACACTCTGATCTATACCGGTCTGGGATCGATGGGACGCGAACTGATCAATATTCGCAGCAGCGACATTGTGCTAATTGTTTCCGGTCGTTCGGGCACGCTGGGCGAGTTTGCCATCGCTTTTGAAGAAGGTAAACTAATCGGCGTACTGCCAGACAGCGGCGGCATTGCTGATATCCTTCCCGAAATCGAGCAGCGCCTGATGAAAGATACCGGCGCCCAGGTCGTCTATGACGCTGATCCGGCAATGCTGGTGGAGCGGGTTCTGCAGCGCTATCTGGCAAACGGCTATACACATCCCCAGAATCCTCGCGACTCCGGTTGAAAGATGGCCTGCGTTTGAAAAAGAGCTGTGACCGCTGCGATCGAACGCATTCCAAAGAGGCGTGCGCGCCCTCCATTCTCTGAAGCCTGCCGCCGAATCTGCGCCAGCCGCTTCGATGCCGGAGATTGCCTGTCTGCCCTTCGACGCTGCGGCCCTTGCTTGCCTGCAGCGCGATCGCTACTATCGCATTTTACTTCTACAAAGCGGCGACCTGGAGGCGGTCTGCAACTCGGGTCGTGCAAAGGTTCGTGCGCCGGCCTTGCTTTGCCTGTCGCCGTATCAATTTTTTGAGTTTCGAAAACTTCGAGAGCCTGGCGGCCTGGAGCTGCGCTTTCTCCCCGATTTTTACTGCATTGAAATGCACCACAATCGCATTTCTTGCAGCGGTATACTCTTCAACTCGCCTCTGGCCCCTCCCGAGTTGCGACTGAACGCCGATGAGGCCGCGCAATTCGCGGCGCTCTTTGACGAGCTTCGCGCCGAAGCAGAGCGCGGCGGCGAAAGCCAGGCGGCCATGCTGCTTTCCTATCTCAAGATTATCATCATCCGGGCGACGCGCATGAAAAGCAATTCGGCGGCCGCCTGGAGTCTGCGCCAGCCGGACCACCTGATCATCGAACGATTTCGACAATTGCTGGAAGAGAGCTACTGCCTGCCGCATTCCGAGAGTCGCTTTGCCGCACAGTTGCAAATGCCGGCGACAGGCTTTCGTCGCTTTCTGCAGCGGCATTTTGGCCGCACCCTTGCTCAGTTACGGCGGGAGAGGGTGATGCTTGAGGCGCGGCGCAAACTTGTGCTCAGCGACCTGCGCGTGCAGGATGTCGCCCAGGCTCTGGGCTTTGAGGATCCCTTCTATTTCAGCAGAGCGTTCAAGAAGCATGCCGGAATGGCCCCGGAGGATTTTCGCCGCCGCTACCTGAATGGCTGAAAAGTCCATGCATTGGTTGGAACAGTCCATTCCGTTTCGCCGCCCTTCAAGCTAAGCTTTTGCCATTACCCAGGAGGAATGGGATGAGCAAATTTGCTGTGGTGCTGATGAGCGATACCGAGGGCGGCGAAGCGCTGGGACGCGCTGTAAATGCAATCAAGGCCGTCGAGGAGATGGTCAAGGCTGGCGCGGAAGTGCAGTTGATTTTCACCGGCGCGGGCACGAAGTGGATCCCGGAACTGCAGAAGTCCGACCACCTTTTGCACTCTGCCTTTATGAATGTGCGCGGAACAGTGAAAGGCGCCTGCGCCTTTTGTGCGCGTGCGTTCAATATGGAGGAGCATGCCACGAAGTCCGGTATTCAGCTACTGGCTGAATTCGAGCAGAACATGAGCTACTTGAAGTTGGCCAAGGCCGGATTTACAATCCTGACTTTTTGAACAAGCCTCAGGCCTGGAGTTCCGCTTCTTCTGTCGGACTCCGGGCCTTTCGCCGGCGATAGATCAGCCAGGCAAGGACCGCAAAAATTGCGCCGCACAGTGCGCTTTCGTTGGTGGGCGAAGCCAGAAACGCCATAGGTTGCAACAGGCGCAGGTAGCCATCAAGATAGAGCGGCAGGCTCAAGGCGTTGACCATGTTGTGCAACACAAAGACCGGCCAGACGGATCCGGTCCAGAGGCGCAGTTCGCCAAAAAACGCCGCAGTCGGGATCAGCACCAACATGCCGTTGAAAAGAAAGGCAGGCAGGCTGAGATGAATCGTATTCAACACCGCCCGCATCTGATCGCGATCGAGGATCTCGTAGTAATAGGGCAGATGCCAGCTCATCCAGATCAAAGCAGTGAGCAAGTGGTTCAGCCAGGTCGGCGCACCGGCTGCTTGCAAGCGCGGAGTAAAGTAGCCGCGCCAGGCAAATTCTTCAAAGAGGTTCTTGAAGCTGACTGCAAGAAACATCGCAGCACAGCTTTGCAAGAAAAGCCAAAGCCCGCGCTCGCTGAAGACGACGGGGTCCAGGAGCCCCAACGCGATTCCGCCCAGCAGCAGCGCGCCGAAGATGATGGGATAGCTGAAGAGCGCCAGCACGTAGGCCGGCCATGTTGCTCGCAGCCGCAGCTGAAAACCGGCGTCCTTCCAGCCATCGCCGCCAAAAGCGCGCAGCAAGAGCCCGGCGCCGGCCGGGGCAGCCAGCCAGAGCAGCGCCGCCGGGCTATTGGCCACAGGGCCATTTCCGTCGGCCAGGTGAAACAGCGCCAGCGCCAGCCAGCCTCCGCCGGCGGAGGCGACGGCAACAATGCAAAGGTTGCGAAGGCTTCGATTGATTGGCATGGCGTTGCCGATTTTGCTCGGCCGAGGTCAGCGCTCTGCAGTCGACAGCTGCAGGCAAGCAAAGCGCGCTTGCTACACCCAGGTTCCATTTGCTAAAGCGGCTTGCCGGTCGAAGGCGCTTCTGGCAATTCGACCGCAGCGGTCGCCACAGCGGCGTTTCGCAAGGCGGCAGCTTGATGAGAAAGTTCCTGGCAGTGCTTCTGGCAAGCGTATGGATCAGCATCTCTGAATTTGTGCGCAATGAATTCTTGCTAAAATCCTACTGGCTGGATCACTACGGAGCGCTCGGCGTTGTTTTTCCATCTGCGCCGATCAATGGGGCGGTCTGGGGATTGTGGTCGCTCTGTTTGGCCATCGCCATTTACTTTGTATCTCGTAAGTTTTCGCTGCGTCCGGCCGCCTTACTGTCCTGGTTCTTCGCCTTCGTCATGATGTGGCTGGTCGCCGGCAATCTCGGCGTCTTGCCGGCGACGATCTTGCCTTTTGCGATTCCGCTGAGCCTGCTGGAGAGCTACGTCGCCTGCTGGATCGTACTGCGAGTAGCGCCGGCGGCTTGAGCGCAGGCAAGTCTAGTTGGCCGCAGCGACGGCAGACTGGCCCTCGCGCAAGAACTGCTGCAGCAGTTTCAAGTCCTGGGCAATTGCATCGGCGATGGTCTCGGATAGCAGCTCCCCGTTTTCGTTGAAGTTGGGGCGGGCCAGCTGGATCGAGCGATCGTGGACGATGCGTGCGCCGATGATCTTCAGCGTTGGCAGCAAGGCGAGGCGCGCTTGCTGAGCGCCGGAGGGCGAAGCCATCCAGACCAGCGTTGGTTTGTCGGTGAATTCGCCGGAGGATACGATCCAGTCCAGGGCGTTTTTGAAAGCCCCCGGAACGCCATGGGCGTATTCCGGGCAGGAGACGATAACGCCATCGGCCCTGCCAATTCTGGCCCGCAGTGCAGCGACTGCCGGCGGCGGAGTGGCGCCCATGCCATCGAGATCTGGCGAAAATGCCGGCAGCGCTGCTATTTCCTGGGCGCAAACATCGAATTGAAACTCGGAACTCATCCCTGCAGCGGCGCGCAACAGCGCTCCGTTTGTAGATTCGGTGCGGATACTTCCGCTCATTCCAAGAATATTCCAGATTGATTTCAACTTAATATTCCTCGGCTATGTGTGGCGTTTCAGGGTCTTCGTCAGGGAAGACTCCCGACGATTGCCAGCAAGGAGATCATTGCGCAAAGCGGCGAATAAAAAAGCGTATCGTTGCGCGCAAAGCGCGTGTGACGCACCTTCTTGAAGAAGCCCAGCATCCGAAAATCGCCAATTGCTCGCAAGAGGAAGACCAGCGCTACGGCGCGCAGGCCCCAGAGCGAGACGCTGCGAAACTCTGCAACGAAGCCAGCGGCGGCGGCCGCGCAAAACGCCGCCGCCAGCAGCGCCGCCGCGACCAGCAGGGTGGCGCCGCGTCCGGGATTCATTGTGGGCCGGCCCTCGAACTCGGGGACGACGCCGCTAAAGTCGCCTGCTCCGCGGATTGCCCAGAAGATATGAATCCCGGACAGCAGCAACAGTATGGCCGAGCAAATCAGTGCAGCAACTACATTGTAAGGCACCTTGCCAGCGCCGCGATTCGGCCCTGGACGGTCATGCAAATTTTCTATTGCAGTTTGCCCTGGCAGCAGTTATAGAAGATCCGTCGCCGGCTTCATCATGCCATCGCCTCCTGATCAAGAAGCGCTGCAGCGCTGGTTTTCCGATCTGCTCGGCCCGCTCGATTCCCAATGGATTGCCAGACTTGTCTTCTGGTCTGATGCACGCGCCTGCTACGGCTGGCAGCTATGTGCCAGCGGCATTGTGCTCGCCTCGCCAGACCCAGAAGAACGTCTGAACGATTCCAGTGCGGGCCGTCTTACACTGGAAGTTCAGCTGGCGGCGGCAGAGTGCAATGCGCTGTCAGCGGCGGCAGACGCGCTGCATGCAATTGCTCCGCTGCAGCGTATTGACGTCGATCATCGGCCCTCGCCGGGCAAGGGCTTGTTACTGCTGGAGTTTTTTGGCGGCAGCAGCCATTTGCTGGATGCCTATGCCCTCGAACAATTTTTTCCTGAAGAGCGGCGCGGCGCGCTGCTTGATTTCTTTTTTGATGTAGAACGTCGCTTTTTTCCGGAGTTGGGCGCTCAACTTCACGCGCTGAGTTCTCCGCTGGCGGCGCTGTCGATCGATGAACTGGCGGGCTTGCTTGCCGATCAAACCGATGGCGCAGTGGCCTTCCTGTATCGGCATCTTCCAGCTCGAAATCTACGCCGCTACCTGGACGGTCTGCCCGAATCGCAAGCGCGTGTGGTGCTGGAGCGCGCCGCCAGCCTGGCCAGGCCGGACCCGGATTCGCCAGTGTTGCGGGCGATGGAACGCGCCCTGCTCAATCGGCGCAGTCGCGGCGCCAGAGTAGAAGGAGGACGCCGATGAACATGCAGCGCTGGGGCGGCATTCTATTGCTTTGCATCGCAATTGGCGGCAATCTCATTTTTCGAAGCGTGCAGAATATGATCTGGATCTGTCATCTTTCGGCGCTGCTTTGCGGTCTGGGACTGCTCGTTCGCCACAATCTGGCTGCTCAGGTTGGCGGGTTGTGGCTGACAATTGGCCTCGGCGGATGGCTGGCGGACGCGATCAGCCATCCGCAGGCCTACGACAGCGTCTCGTGGATTATGCATTTCAGCTACCTGACTGGCGCGGCAATTGCGCTGCTGCGCCTGCCGGTCCGACGCAGTATGTGGCTGGGGGCCATTGGCTGGTATTTGTTCGCCCAGGCCCTGGCGCGTCTTTTTGGCGACGCTTCCGAAAATGTCAATTTCGCCTTTGCGATCTGGCCCTCCTGGCGCAGCAGTTTTGAACGCTATTTGTCCTTCTGGTTGTTTTTTCTGGCCGCAGCGGCGGCAATTGCCCTGGCTTCCAATCTTCTGCTGTTGGCGCTGCAGAGTCTCGGATTTCCCTCCTGGAGAGAAAAAGTACGATGAATGCCTCGAAACTATATTTCACGTTACTGTTATTGCTTCTCATGTTTATGACGGCCCCCATCAGCTGCGCCTTTCGCCGGGCGCGATTGCCAATTACCGATCGCGAGCAGTGGAGAACGCTGGAACACGGCAACCGCCAACGGCGCTTCCTGCTGCATCTTCCTTCTGGCGCCCCGCCCGCCGACGGTCGACCCTTGCTCTTTGTGCTGCATGGCGGCGGCGGCACGGCCGAGCACACCCGCACGCTTACCCGCGGTCGCTTTGAAACTCTGGCCGACGCTGGCGGCGGGATCATTGTCTATCCGGAAGGAGTCGAAAAGGGATGGAACGACGGACGCGTTGATGTACGGGCACTGGCCCATCGCGAGAACATCGATGATGTCGGCTTCTTCCAGGCAATGATTGAAGTTTTAAGCGTCGAATTCCCCGTCGACCGTCATCGTATCTATGCCACGGGCATTTCCAACGGCGGCTTCATGAGTGTGCGTCTGGCCTGTCAGGCGCCGCAGTTTCGCGGGGCCTTTGCGGTAGCAGCGCAGCTTTCGGCGGATCTGGCGCCCAACTGTCATCCACGACCGGCGCTTGACATTGGCATCTATGTTGGCATGGACGATCCGTTGGTGCCGTATCGAGGCGGCCAGGTGCGCGTCTTCGGCACGGAGCGCGGCGTTGCTTTGCCCGCCGAAGAGAGCTTCCAGTTTTTTCTGCGCAGCAGCGGATGCAGCGCCGGTGCGCCGGAAACGCCAATCCCTGACGCCGATCCTGAAGATAGTACTACTGCCTTCGTACGACGCGGCGAAGGCTGCAGCGGCGGCGCAGTTGTAGAGCTCATTCGCGTCGTTGGCGGCGGTCATACGTGGCCGGGAGCGATGACCTACTTGCCGGAGATGATCGTCGGCCGCACCAGCCGGGACTTCAGCCTGTCCGATCGCATCTGGGCGATCATTCAGCGATCGCGAACGTCGACGGAATGAAGAGTGCGTCGAAAGGCTGCCGCTTCGGACAGCAGCACGCCGCAGAATACTGTAACCGCACCAAGTAATTCTCGACTGCCAGGACGCTCCAGACCAAGGGCGGCGGCATAGAGCAGCGTAAACACCGGTTCCATTGCAAAAATGACGCTGGCTCTGGCTGGCGTCGAAAGCGGCTGGTAGCGCATTTGTAAGTAGACAACAATCAGCGCGCCCGGTACGGCCAGATAGAAGATGGATAACAGCAGCGCTGGCGAGGCTTCGAAGTTCGCGTTCTCCAGCAGCGCCAGCGGCGCCGCCAGCAGGCCAACCGATGCGCTCTGGACAGCCGCCAGTGCGCCCTGCGTCTCTGGCGCGCTCCAACGATCCACGCCAACAATATAGAAGCTGAAGGCCAGGGCGCAGCCAAGAGTCAGCCAGTCGCCACGGTTCCAGCCAGGCGCATCGCCCGGCGCCGTTAGCAGATAGAGGCCGGCAACTACAACCAGGATGCCAGCTAAAGTCGTCCAGGCCGGGCGTTTGCCAAGCAGCACAAGCGACAGAAAAGGAGTGAAGATGATCAGGGCATAAGTAAGGTAAGCGGAGCGCGAAACGCTTGTGTACTGCAGACCGAGGGTTTGCAGCCCAAAGCCGATACAGAGCGCCAGACCCAGCGCAAAGCCGCGCCGCACTACAAGCAGATTGGCCGCAGCGAGCTGTCGCCAGAAGATCAGGCCAAAGAGCGCTGCGGCGACGCCAAAACGGAGCGCCACCAGGAGCCAGGGGCTGCAGTACGGCAGCGCAAATTTTACCGCCAGGAAGGTTCCGCCCCAGATGACCGTGCAAAGAAGGAGCATGAGCTCCGCTGTGAGATTGAATCTCATTTAAGTCCTGAGCTGTGCGCTCTGACAAGTACCTGACACCTTTGTGTGCAGGCCATGTTTAAATAAGATGTCGAGTTGTGACTCGACGCGATCTGTGCGATGAATCACTTCGGGGCCATTGTTCTCAGTTTTGAAGAGGTGGGCGACCTGGGCGAGCTTTCGCCCTGGAAGGAAGCGGATGCGGCACAGCTCTGTGGCCGGCTGCGCGCCCTGGCCCCGCTCAGCGGCTTTGTTTTCCTTTCTACCTGCAATCGCGTTGAGGCAATCTATACCCTCGACGATCCGGGCGCGCACACTCATTTTGCCTTTGAGTTTCTGGCGCAGATGCCGCCGCTGCGCGCTGGCCTTCGTCCGCAGTTTCTGCACGGTCAGCAGGCCGTTCGCCACCTGATTCGGCTCGCTGCCGGCCTTGAGTCGATGGCCCTCGGCGAGACCGAGATCCGCGCCCAATTGAAGTCGGCCTTTGAGCAAGCGCCGGCTCTCGACAAGCGTCTGCGTTTGCTCTTCCAGCGCGTCTTTCGCGAATCGCGACGCATCCGCGCCTCGATTCCACTTGGGCAGCTTCCCGTATCGATTGCGGCGCTGGCCGCGCGTCGTTTGCACGAACTGATGGGCGATGACGCCAGCGGAGCGCGTCGCGCCGCAGTGGTGGGCTCGGGGCCAATGAGTCGCCAGTCGGCCCGTTACCTGGCCAAGCAGGGCTATCGTATTCTGCTGATCAACCGCAGTAAAGAAAAGGTCGCCGACCTGTTGCGCGATCTGTCGGCGGAGTATCTCAGCTTTGATGACTTTTACGCCGATCCAGGGCGCGCCGGCGCTCTCAGCGCTCTGGTGACGGCAACCTCGCGCGAAGATGCGTGGCTGGATCGCGCCCTTGCCGAGCGCATGTTACAGGCCCGTCGTCCCGCCCTGACCGGCGCCGCTTCGGGAAACGCTCCTGGTCCGGACGGCGCGGGCCTCTGCCTGGTCGATCTGGCGGTGCCGCGCGACGTCGATCCGGGCGTGGAGCAACTGGAAGAAATTCGCGTCATCCACATGGACGGCATGCGCGCAGAACTGGAACACAATCGCAGTCGGCGGCGGCAGGCGGCCGAGGCCGCCGATCGCATGATCGACAAGAATCTGCTGTTGATGGAAGGACAGATGATTGCGGCCCTGGCGGCGCCGGTGATGAGCTCGCTGCAATCGCAGGTGCGCGAACGCTCGCGTGCCCATCTGGACGACTTGCTGGAAGGCAGACTGAAGCACCTGAGCGCTCGCGATCGCCGCCTGCTCTATAGCTGGGCGATCCAGGCCAACCGCGATCTCAATCGACTGCACGGCGACGGATTGGCGGCAATCTTGCGTCACTACTATGGCGCAGCGGGCGCTGCGGAGAACGACGGCGAGTCGCTGAATTGAAGCTGGTACTGGGTACGCGCGGCTCCGATCTGGCGCTGGCGCAATCGCGGCGCGTTGCCGCCCTGCTGAGCGCCTTGCCGGAAGCCCCGGAAGTTGAAATTCGCATCATTCAGACCAGCGGCGACCGCATCATTGACCGCTCGCTGGCCGCCGCCGCCGAAATGATCGGCGGCGATGCCAAGGGGCTGTTCACCAAAGAGCTGGAGGATGCGCTGCTGTCCGGCGCAATTGATTTTGCTGTTCACTCTTACAAAGACATGCCATCGCTGCAGCCGCCCGGATTGTCGATTCGCTCCGTGCCTGAGCGCAGCTATTGCGAGGACGTCATAGTATTTCTGGCTTCGAAGGCGGCGCGTGGTGTCGCTCCCTTTGTTGCAGCCGGGGCGACTCTGGGAAGCTCCAGTGCGCGGCGCCGCGCGCTGGTGCAGAGTTACTTCCCCGATCTGAAGCTTGTTGATCTGCGTGGAAACGTCCCGACGCGCATCAAGAAGCTGACGCACGCCGACGGACCGGACGCCATTTTGCTGGCGCGCGCCGGTCTGGAACGGCTGCGCGCTGTCGGCCTGTTTGAACGCGATCCAGAATTACAGGATATCTTTCAACAATTGCGTATTGAATCGCTTGATCCGCGCGCCATGCCGCCGGCGCCAGCGCAGGGTGCGCTGGCCATCGAATGCCGCAGCGCAGATCGATCCACACAGTCCTGGCTGGATCGCATCCACAACGCCGCCGCGCTGCAAAGCGTGGAGCTGGAGCGCGCCCTGCTGGCCAGGCTGGAGGGCGGCTGCCACCTGCCGCTTGGAGCACACGCGCGCATCGATGGCGGGAGTTCCGTGCAGCCGCTGCAACTCTTTGCCTTTCTGGGCGCCGAGGCCGCCGACAATCGCTTGCGTCGTTCGCGCTGGATCAATCGCGGCGGCCGTCATGCGACGGACCTGGCGACTGCGGTCGCTGCCGAATTTCGCGAGACGCGGCCGCTGCTGCTTACAGGGAAGCGTCAGCGCATCGCCGAGATTCAAGCGGCGAGGCCCGGCGCTTCGATTCTCGCTTTGCCCTTGCTGGAGACTGCGCCGCTACGCGAAAACTTTCGCCCCTTGCAAACAGAGCTGTCGGACTGGCTGAGCGCAATCGGCGGCGAAGGAATGCTGGCAGCCTTCAGCGCAAGCGGCGTCGAGGCCTTTGCTGAATTCTGTTCTACAATCGACGCAGCAAGCCTTGCCGCCCTGCCGCAACGCTGGGCGGTGGTGGGCGCGCATACCGAAGCGGCAGTCGCCCAGCGCTTTCCAAAAGCGCACATTGTTGTGCGCAGTCCCGATGGCAGCGGTCGGGCCCTGGCCAGCGAACTTCTGAAATCAGGCCTTCCGCCGTCCGTACTGGCTCTCTCCGCTGAACGCGGACGCGAGGATTTCTACCAGTTGCTGCAAGACAAGACGCAGATGCTTCGACTGCGTCTCTACGAGACGCGATCGGTTGAGGCGCCGGAGCATTTTTTCCAATCGCTTCCGGAACAGCTGCACGTCCTCTTTGGCAGTCCGTCGGCAGTGAAGGCCTACTTCGAGGCGGAGGAGAGGCAGGCCGCTGCTGAGGGGCGCAGCGATTGGCTCCAGGCCTATCTGCGACAGCATCGCACCTGCAATGCAATTGGTCCGACTACGGCGGCGGCCCTGCGGGAACGCGGACTGCCTTGCTATGCTCAGGCCGCCGAAGCCGACTACGCGATGCTCTGCGATGAGTTGTCGGGAGCGCTGGACTCCCGGCCAGTGTCTTTTGAGGATTAAGTTCAAGAAGCAATGCAGAACCAGGAATTTGAAATCGACGAGTCGCTGCGGCCAGAATCGAGGCGACTGTTTGAGCGCGCCTTGCGTGTGATACCAGGCGGGGTGAACAGTCCGGTGCGCGCCTTCCGCTCGGTAGGCGGAACGCCAGTTTACATGCACAGCGGCGCCGGCTGTCGGCTGCGCGACGTTGACGGCAACGAGTACATTGATTTTTGCAACAGCTGGGGACCGCTGCTTGTGGGCCATCGTCATCCAGGGATACTGCATGCGCTGCAGGATCAGCTGGACCGCGCGCTCAGTTTTGGCACGCCCTGCGAAGAAGAAGCGCTGCTGGCCGAGCTGGCAGTCAGTCGCTTGCATCCGCGCGTTCCAGGCGTGGAGCGCATACGTTTTACCAGCTCAGGCACGGAAGCGGTGATGAGCGCGCTGCGTCTGGCGCGAGGCTTCACCGGGCGCAATAAGATTGTCAAATTTGCCGGCTGCTACCACGGCCACGTCGACAGCATGCTGGTCAAGGCCGGCTCCGGTCTGGCGACGCTCGGCACGCCGGACAGCGCCGGCGTGCCGGCCGCCTTCAGCGGCGAGACCATTGTTCTGCCGCTGGATGATGAAGAGGCTCTGGATTCCGCTTTTCTCAGTCACGGCGACGATATCGCGGCCATAATCATCGAGCCTGTTCCGGCCAACAACGGTTTGCTCTTGCAACGTCCAGAGTTCCTGCAGCGATTGCGAACGCTCAGCGAGCGCGCCGGGGCGCTTCTGATTTTCGATGAGGTGATCAGCGGCTTTCGCATTGGTTTTGGCGGCGCCGCCGAACGCTATGGTATTACTCCAGATCTGGCGACCTATGGCAAGATCATCGGCGGCGGCATGCCGGTTGGCGCCTTTGCCGGTCGCGCGGATATTTTTCAACTACTGGCGCCGGATGGACCGGTCTACCAGGCGGGGACGCTCTCTGGAAATCCCGTGGCCATGTCCGCCGGTCTGGCGCAACTGCGTCTGCTCACTCCCGACGTCTATGATCGGCTGGAGTCCCTGGGCGCACAATTGCAGGAAGGCTTTGAATCGCTGGCGCTGCCCTGGCACATGAGCCGCATCGATTCAATCTTCTGGCTATATCGCGGAAACGAGGCGCCGCGCCGCGCCGATCAAATCGATCGCGATGCAATGAAGGTCTACGCGCACCTGTTTCACTTCATGCTGGCGCGCGGAATCTACCTGGCGCCCTCAGGATACGAAGTCGGTTTTCTTTCGACTCCGATGGCTGAAGCGGAAATCGACCGCCTGCTGGACAGCCTGCGCGAATTCTTCCAGAGGAATTGAGGGGATCGTCGCAGATGATCGGAAAGGGCCCCGCCGGTCTGCGCTCCGCCGCCCGCCGCGCTCCGCTGGGCGCAGCCAGCGCCATTTCGGCAGCTCTCTTTCTACTGCTGGCGGCGCAGCTTGGCTGGTGGCTGATCTTCTTCCAGCGCAACCAGCTTGAATTTCAAATGCTCTACCAGCAGCTGGATACATGGATGTTACGCGCCGCCAACGGCGAAGCGATCAACGGCGATGCGCTTCCCGAGTTGCGGCGCCGCGGCCCGCGCTTTGAGTTGAATCCTTTGCAGCAGCAACGTCGTCAGGAGGAGTTTGATCGAAAACTGACAATGATGGTATCGGAAACCGGATTTGTTTTTCTGGTCTTCAGTTTTGGCGCCCTGCGCGTGGTTCTGGCTGTGCGGCGCGAGCGTCGATTGCAAGAGGAACGACAGGTATTTCTGGATACGCTGACCCATGAACTGAAAACGCCGCTGGCCGCCATGCTGCTCAACCTGCAGACAATTGAGCGCAGAGCATTGCCGGAGGAGCAGCGCCGCGAGCTGCTACAGGAATGTCAGCAGCAGATCTGGCGCCTGGAGGAACAACTGAACAATATTTTGCTCAGTCGCCGCATCGACCGCGATCCATCCCTGGGCTCGGAGAGCCTCAGCCTGCGCTCCGAAATTGAAGACTACTGCCAGCAACACCGGCGCTTGCTTGAAGAGGGCCTCGCTGAGCTGCAGCTGGAAGTCGCCGCCGATCTAGTTGTGCGCATGGACCGCGAGGCCTTGCGTTCCATTCTGGGAAACGCAATCCAGAACGCGTTGCGCTACGCGGGCCCACAGGCGACGCTTGCCATTGTCGCCCGCCGCAACCGCCGCCACATTGAGCTGCACTTCAGCGACAATGGCCCTGGCGTTCCCGATGCGGAGCGCGAACGAATCTTCGAAGCCTTTCATCGATTGCCAGATACGGATCATCCGGTTCAGGGCGCCGGACTGGGTCTGCATCTGGTGCGCCAGCTGGCTGAAGCCGCCGGCGGAACGGCCTACGCCCCGGCCGCGGCGCAGGGCTTTACGCTTGCCTTGCGGCTGCCGGCCGCCAGCGACGGGGCGGCGTGATGGCCCTGATACTACTGGTGGAAGACGAACCCAGTCTGCGCCGCGGCATCCGCTTGAACCTGGAGGCCGAGGGCCATCGTATCGAGGAATATGTCAGCGGCGACCAGGCGGCGGCTGAGTTGCAATCGCGGCGTTCTCCGCTGGAACTGGGCATCCTGGACGTGACCATGCCAGGCCGGCTGGACGGTCTGGCGCTCTGTCGTCGTTTGCGTGAACTTGATTATCAGTTTCCAATTATCTTTTTGACAGCGCGCGGCGCGCTGAAGGATAAGCTGCGCGGCTTTGAAGCAGGCGGCGATGACTACCTGACCAAGCCCTTTGAACTGGAAGAGCTTCTGGCGCGAGTCCGGGCCGGCTTGCGGCGCAACAGCCCGTCGCCGCCGGCCGGCGAGCGATCCGATTTGCGCGCGACCGACCCGCAAGTGGTCATCGGCCGCTGGCGGCTGGATGCGGCCGCCGGCGTAGCCCGCAGCAGCGATGGAGAAATATTTCGCTTCAACGAACGCGAGCTTGCAATTCTGAATTTGCTGTCGGCAGCGCGCGGCCGTCAGGTCCATCGCGATACAATCCTCGATCAGGTCTGGGGTCAGAATGAATACCCGACCAATCGCGCCATCGATAATTACATCGTTAAATTTCGAAAAGTTTTTGAGGACGATCCACAAAATCCGCGCTGGTTTATCACACGACATGGAGTCGGCTACGAGCTGGCGCCAGAGGAATAGTCCGTGAACGCACTGGATACATCTCCGCTGCTGCTGCGCGCTCTGCGCGGCGAACGAACCGAACAGGTTCCCATCTGGTTTATGCGTCAGGCTGGCCGCTACCTTCCGGAGTACCTGGCAACGCGGCAGAAGATGCCGTTTACCGACTTTATGCGCGATGTGGATCGAGCGGTCCGCGTTTCGTTGCAGCCCTATTTGCGCTTTGGCGTGGATGGCGTGATTCTATTCAGCGATATTTTGACGCCCTTGAGCGGCGCCGGCATTGCCCTGCATTTCGAAGAGAAGCGCGGCCCAGTGCTGGAACAGACGATTGAGTCCGATGCCGATCTGTCGCGTCTGGATCGCTTTGACCCGGCGCGCGATTGCGCTTACGTTGGCGAAATACTTGGGCGGCTGCGTACGGCCATCGAGAGCGCTGCTGGCGCCGACTTTGAAACGGTCGCCGGCGCAGGCGTCGATTCCTGGCAAACATCGCGCAAGGGTCGCGGCCGACCTGGCTTGCTTGGTTTTGCCGGCGCACCCTTCACCCTGGCCAGCTATTTGATCGAGGGCGGAACTTCTCGGAAATTTGAGAAAACGAAAGAGGCCTGTTTTCAGCGCAGCGCCTTCTTTAGCCGTCTGTGTACGCGCCTCAGCGATCTGGTTGCAGATCATCTACAGTACCAGATCAAAGCTGGCGCCGAGGCGGTACAGATTTTTGATAGCTGGGCGGGTCAGCTGTCCGCCGCCGACTATCGCGAGTTTGCCGCGCCCTACAGCGCGCGTATCATTGATCGCTTGCGGACGATGTCGCCGCAAACGCCGGTCATTCTGTTTGTTGGCGGAGGTCAGCATCTGCTCACCGAGATGTGCGCCCAGAATCCATCGGCGCTCAGTCTCGATTGGCGCGCCTCGATTGCGGAGGCCCTGCGCGTGGCGCCAGAATCGATGGCGCTGCAGGGCAACCTCGATCCCTTGCTCTTGCACGGCGACGCCGCTCGCCTGCAGGCCGCGATCGAGCAAACGCTGCGCCTCTTCGATGCACATCCCGGCTACGTCTTCAATCTGGGTCATGGCATCCATCCCGGCGCCAGCCTGGACAATGTGTCTTTGATGGTGCGCACGGTTCAAGGGGCGCGGCGCACTCTCCCTTGAGGCGCTGCGGCGCGGCGGCAGGGCCGCGATCAATCCTTTTCTTCTTCGAATAGTTCCGCCGGTTGAATGTGAAAGACCTCGCACAGCGCGCAGATTACGCGATGCGATACATTGTCCGAGCGCTCCAGTTGTTCAACGCGCTGGTGAGTGAAGCCGGAGAAATGCCCGGTAGCAGCAATGCGCCGCGCCAGCTCCCTGGTCGTCCAGGAGCGGGATTCGCGCAACTGTCGGATGGCGGCGCCTTTGAAGCGCATAGCAGTACCAGACGGCGCAAGGGCCGGTCCTGAAGCTGGTCCCCTTCCGGCCTTGGGTCAAGATAAAATTTAGCTTTCGCGAGGCCAATGCCCGCCCCGGCTAAACTTTCTACGGGGCGTTGTTTCGCAGGCGTTCGGCGACCAGTCGGCGTAGCTCAACCATATCGACGTATTTGCCCGGGCAACCGGTCTGTTGAACCTCGCGATGGCCGACAATCCGATCGGGCGGAATATCGTATTCGCGCGCCAGTCGCGCCAGCAAGCCCACGGCGGCGTCCAGTTGTCTGGCCGGAGGCGGGCGGCGATCAAAATTACCTACCATCACAACGGCGATGCCAAAATAGTTCATGTACCAGATGCGCGTAGAATGATTGGGGGCCCGCTCTTTCCAGAGATTGCTCTCTTCAATCTCGCCCATCGAAGTATTGTAGGTCCCGTTGTTGACTACGAAGTGATAGGCGATGTCGGACCAGTGTCGCTCTTCCATATGAATGCGACGGAAATAGGCAAGGTTGCCAGAAACGCCCACCGTATGATGTACAACGATATAGCGAAAGCGAAGTTCACGCCAGTAGTAGCGAGCGCCAATGGCGGCAAAAGCGACCAGACCCAGCGTCGCCAGGATCCATGGCGCCCTGCGAGTCCAGCGTGAAAGCAAGGCTTCGCGTTCGTGGCGCAATCCAGCCGGCGCCAGCGACGACTCGGACTGCAGGAGGGGCGGCTGCCGCGATCGCTCTGTCGACTTCGCCGAGCGACGGCGCGGCGCGTAGTCTTTCACTCCAGCCGGCAGCCAGTGCGCTCGCCGCTGTAGCGGGCGACGGCCTGGCGGCCCATGCCCTGGACGATGACCCGCCGGCCGTCTTTGTCCAGTTCAAAGCTGTCAATTTTCAGCCACTGACGGGCAAAATCGTGGCAGGCCGCTTCGCTGCGCTCCATCACAAAATAGCAGGAACAATACTCTTTGGCATAAAATGAAGGAAGGATTGATGGAAAGGCGCTGAGATGGCGCCAGTTGGCGCCAATCCAGAGCGCCACCAGGAGCGCTGTAATCGAAAGAAGGGTTAACGATATTTTCTTAAATGTTTCCATGGTAATTACTGGCGCCAGGCTCAACGCCGTACCGCCTCCTTGAGCAAGCGCATCATCTGATTGAGATCAAAGTTGCCATCGCGGTCGTCGCCAAGCCGCACCAGCACAATATCCAGCGAAGGGATTATGGCAACTACCTGACCCCAGTGACCCTTGGCCATGAAGGCGTCCTCCGGCGCATCGGGATACTTGCTCGGTATGCCAGTCGGCGGATAGCCGACCAGCAGATGGAATTGCGCTCCGTAAACTGCATTCTCCAGTTCATCGTAGGGCCTCGTGGTGGCATAGCCGGGGGCCGGCGTACGGCTGAAATCCACCCAGCCCTCCGGCAGCAGGCGCTTGCCCTCCCAGACCCCGTCATTCAAATAGAGGAAGCCAAACTTGGCATAGTCGCGGGCCGTCATGTAAAGATAAGAAGATCCAATAAAAGTCCCGACTTGATCTGTCTCCCACACCGCCTGGATGCCAAGCGGATTAAAAAGTTCGTCCCAGGGTAAGGAAGCATACTGCTGGTCGTTGAGCCCGCTGTGCAGTGCGGCCATCACAACGTTGGTATCGCCGCTGGAATAATAGACGTATTCGCCGGGCGTGGCGCGCATCTCCTGCTCGCCGGTGAAGCGCGCCATATCGTGATGACCGCTGGTATAAAGCATGGCCACCACAGTGGATTTAAGCGGCGCGAATTCGTACTCCTCCTGAAAGGAGAGTCCGGAACTCATGTTCAATAGATGACGCAGTTTGATTTCCCGTTTCCCGGGAGTGTTGAGCGGCGGGTAATAGCGCCACGCTGGCTGATCAATATCGATGCGACCCTGGAGTTGCGCACGGCCGGCCAGCGCGTTAACGAAGGACTTTGCTACGCTCCAGCTATTGTGTCGAGAGCTGGCGTTGAAATCGCGAGCGTATTGTTCGTAGACAAGTTTGCCGTTGCGAATCAAGACAACGGCGTCGGTGCGAATTCCCGCGCGATTCTGCTCGTCGCCGCTACGGGTGAACAGATAGTCGCTCAGCTTCTTCAGCGCAGCCGGATCGATGCCCTCGGTTTCAGGGGCGCTTATTTGCCAGTCGCGGGTGGGCCAGTAGCTGCGCGGCGGCGGCGATAGCGGAAAGAGCTGGGGGGCCTGGGCGTCGCCGCCGGGACCGCAAGCCGTCCAGAAGCAAAGGCCGGCGACGCCGGCGCAGAGCAGCATTGCAATTTGTCTCATCGAGCGCCTTCCAAAAAAAGAATACACTGGCCTCAGCCTTGCCGCCGGTCGCGACGGCCTACAAGCAGATTTTCCTGTTCCACACCGTGCATACTGCAGTATCAATTTTGAAATCTTACTGAAGGTAGCGCCATTCGTCGCTCAAAGAATGAACGCCGTCGCCCTGGTCTACTCCGTACCAGGCGCGCAGCAGGTAGCGTCGATCTGCTGCAGACTCATGTCTTTCCAGCAAGGATTTGAGATCGACGCGATAATCCAGCCGCAGGCGCGCCAGTCCTTCTTGCAGCGTAGCCTCACGATCGCGGCCTGCGCCAGCACAGCGCGCGGCATTGGCCAGCGCTCTTTGCGCTTCTCCCAGTTGAAGCCGCGCCTCAATGGCGAGTGCGCAAAGTCGCGGTTCGCTACTGCCCAGATCCATGGCGCGCTCCAGTAGCGGAGCGGCGCGAGCATAGTCGCGCGCACGATAGCGAATCCACGCCAGGCCAAAGGGCGCCTCCGCGTGTTGCGGCGCCACGCTCAACAAGCGATCCAGCTGCTGCTCGGCGTAAGCATAATCTTCGTTGGCCAGTGCATCGCCGATCAGCTGCAGCCCTGCGGCTGTGGAGCGCCCCTGCATCCATATCCTCTCCAGCAGAATGCGCCGCTCCAGGGCCTGGTCGGGCTGCACACAATCGCGCGCCATCTGTAAATAGGCGGCCTCCTGGGCGCTCTGGCTCTGGCCTGCTATGCCCTGGTCTGCAACCTCGGCAATTGCCGCGGAATCTTCCAGGATTGAAAATAGCCGCAATCGATTCCAGAGGGCTTCGAGCGAACCGGCTCTCTGCGCCGCCTGCCAATCTTTTTCTGCCAGGCGTGCGTCGCCGATACGAAGCTGTAACAATCCTCGATCATTGAGTTCACAGGCTGATTGGGCGGCGCTGAGCTGCTGCAGCGCCGAAGACACTTCCGCTTCGCGCAAGCCGGCATTGCAATAGCGATAGCGCGGATCGTTTTCGCTGCGTTCGGAATTGCGCAAGGCGCCCTGGCAGGCGGGGACTGAAAGGAATGCAAGAAGGACAATCGTCCGCAGCAGCGACACAGGGAAGCGCCGCCCGCCGCCTTTCCGGCGTCAATCAGAGCCCGCGTCCGCGCCTGGGCGCTCCGGAGTTGGCCGGCGTTCCCGAAAAATGAAGTGCGGCCGCAGCGGCCGGACGCCAGAAAGTTCCTGGCCGTGGGAGACATAATCCTCCAGATTGCCCGGCTGCGGCGCTTTGCTCAACCGTTTCATGGAACAGGACCTATTGCCCTTTCAGCGTGCGGCCTTCGCGCCGCCCGCCAGCGCCGTTCGCCGGCCAGCCGATCTTGAACTGGGCGAGCTGTGCGGCGCTCAGAGCGCGGAGGACCTGGATTTTGCCTTTGGCGTACTCGATGCCCATCGTATCAAGCTCTCCCATCTCTACGATAAGCTATCCAGTCTGTCCAATTCTCGTACGCGTTTGCTGCCGCATCAGATCGAAGCGACGCACATCGTCGCCAACGCGCTGCGACCGCGCTACCTGCTGGCGGACGAGGTAGGGCTGGGCAAGACCGTCGAAGCCGGACTGATCTTGAAGGAATTGCTTTTTCGCAAGGGCTATTCTCGCGTGCTGGTCGCGGCGCCGGCGCCGCTGACGATTCAGTGGCAGCAAGAGCTGAAAAACAAATTCAACGAGGACTACGAAATACTAGAGCGGCGCAACTTTTATGAATTTGCCGCCGCCTGGTCCCGGCATCCGCGCATCCTGACTTCTATCGATTTTATAAAGAATCCGCGCTATGCTGATGAGCTGCTCAAGGCGCGCTGGGATGTCGTGGTTTTCGATGAGGCCCATCGCCTGCGTCGCGACTATTCCAAAGTGACTCACGCCTACGCCTTTGCGGAGCGTATTGCCGAGCGTTGCGAGGCGCTGCTTTTGCTATCAGCCACGCCCTTTCGCGGGAAGTTGGAAGAGCTATACTATCTGGTGCGTTTGCTTGATCCCCATCTGCTTGGGCCGCATCAGTCCTTCCTGCAAGAGTATGTTCTGGGCATGGACGATGCGCCGGACTCTCGGCGTCTGGCGGAACTGCGCAGCAAGGTCGCCAGGGTGATGCTGCGGCGTCGCAAGGTGGAGGTGGGCGGATTTACCAAGCGCCATGCGCGAACGGTGCGCTTTGAGCTGGGCCCGGAGGAACGCGCCTTTTACGATGAGACTACGGACTATGTGCGTCGGGAATACAATCTGGCAATGCGCGAAAAGAACCGTGCCGTCAGCTTCATCATGATTGTATTCCAGAAGCTGCTGGACAGCTCGACGCGCGCATTGCTGCGCGCTCTGGAAAAGCGCAAGGCCAATCTGGAACAGAGCCTGACCGGACTGCGCGCTGCGCTGGGCGCCGAATTCAATCTGGAGGACAGGCTGGAGGAGCTGGAAGACAGCGACGATCCGGAAACGGAACTGGACTCTCTGGAGCGCAGTCCGCAGCGAACCTTTAAGGAGATGCGCAAGGAAGCCATGACCCTGGGCTTTCTGATCCGCATGGGACGGTCCATCCGCGGCGATCGCAAATTTACCAAGATGGTCGAGACCATGGAGCGGATGCGACGCGAGGGCCACTCCAAGTTCGTAATTTTCACTCAGTTTCGCACCACGCAGGACTATCTGGAAGAAGGCCTCAGCGCGGCCGGCTTTCGCGTCGTTTCCTTTCATGGCTCGCTGAGCTTGCAGGCCAAGGAGGAGGCCATTCAGCAATTTCGAGCGCAGGGCGATGTCTTGATTTGCACTGAAGCTGGCGGCGAAGGCCGCAATCTGCAGTTCGCTTCCATCTTAATCAACTATGATCTGCCCTGGTCGCCTCTGAAAATTGAACAGCGTATCGGCCGCATCCATCGCTTTGGGCAGACGCGCGACGTCTACATCGTCAACTTTGCCACCCGCGACACGGTCGCGGAACGCGTACTGGAAGTGCTGGAGAAGAAGATCAAACTATTCGAGGAAACGATCGGTCCGCCGGATATCCTGCTCGGCGTGCTGGAGGATGAGTTTGATTTTCAGAACAGTTTGATGGGCTTTATTACCGGTCAGAAGAGTCGCGCCGAACTGGAGCAGGAATTGGAAGCCAAGCTGCGCATCGCCGATAGCGGTTATCGCAAGCTGAACGATCTGGTAACGCCGCACTGCCTGGATTTCAATCTGAGCGACTACTACGATCATACTCGTTCGCGTCGTCGCCTGGACAATGACGAGATCGAACGGCTCTGCCAGCGCTACAGCGCTCTATCGACGAATGCGCGCTTCCAGCTGCGAAAGGCGCCTCCGGCATTGCTCAGCGCTGGCGCGCAGGCGACGCCGGCCTTTGCCTCGGCCCCCGCCGCCGACTATCTGCTCTACGACGAGCAGCGGCGCAGCGAACGCCCGGCCACCTTTCGTTCGGAGCTGGCTCTGGAGCAGGAGAGCGTAGAATTTCTGGCTGTCGGTCATGCCTTTGTCGACGAGGCGCTGCGCTATTTTCTGGAACATTCCGGGCGCAAGACTATCCGCCGCTTGCGCGGCGTCGGCAAGCGCGGCCTCTATTTTGTTTTTCTCTGCCACTACCAGAATGGAATGAGTCGTGTGGAATTACAGGGGGCGCTGGCCAGCGGTCCGAATTACGAGCGCGTCGGCGCCCTGGATGAGCCGCTGTTTCCGCCAGGCGTGCGCGGCAGCGCTTACCAGAGTCTGCCGCTGCCCGCCAATGATGAGTTGCTGGCAATGCTGAAGGCGCCAGCGGCCGCTGCACTGCAGGTCATTTTGAAAGATGCCGAAGGGCGGGCCGAAAAATTGAAAGATGCCTTGCATCCGGTCTTCAAGCGCGAAGAGTACAAGCTGGAGATCAGCTACGGGAAGAAAATCCGCCAGCTGGAGGAACGATTGGATCGCGCGCGCTTGAAGCTGCGCCAGAATCAGGCCGTCGCCCAGCGCTCGCAGGTTACGCGGCTGGAAAATGAGCTGCTGCGCGCACGTCAGGAGCGCGAGCGTCGCGTGCTCCGCGTGCGGCGCGACAGCCGCGTCGACGCAGAGCTTGAACTATTGCAAGTATATGTACTGGAATAAGCATCGAAGGCGTCAGTGGCCTTCGGCATGCAGTCCTGGCGCAACCGGCGCTGGCCTTTTGGACCAGAAGAAGGCCAGGGTCAATCCGGTGATGTACATCCACAGACTGAAGATTGCCGCTGGCATGGCCACCGTGGCGTTGAAGTATTGCAGGGCGATGGCCAGACCGAGCGTCGTATTCTGCACGGCAACTTCGATGGCAATGGTGCGGGACTGCGCCACGGGCACGCGCAGGAGGCGCGGCGTAAAGTAGCCAAGCAGCAGCGCCAGGCTATTGTGCAGGACCACGGCAACGCCCACGGCGCCGACGATATCCAGGAATTGTTCGCGGTTCTTAAAGATTACCAGCGCAATGAGGCCAAGCAGCAACAAGATGCCGAAAATCTTGAACGGCTTCTCGATGGCGCCGGCAACCTTGCCGGCATATTTGCGCAACAGCATGCCCAGCAGCACCGGAATCACGATGATCACCGCGACAAATTTTACCATGTCGATCATCGATACGTCAACTTCGACCTGACCGGCGCCCACATAGCCTCCAAGAAATTTGACAATCAAGGGCGTGAAAAGCGGACAGAGTAGAGTGGAAAGGGCGGTAATGATTACGGCCAGGGCAACGTCGGTTTTAGCCAGAAAGTTGAGCAGATTGGAAGTGGCGCCGCTAGGGCAGGAGGCCACAATGATTACGCCCACAGCAAGTTCCGGCGGCAGCTTTAAGATCAAAACGACGGCCAGGGCGGCGATGGGCATCAATACAAAGTGGCCTACCGAACCGATCAGCACCTGCCACGGCGTCTGGCCAACGCGTCGAAAATCGCGAAAGGTCAGACCGAGGCCCATGCCAAACATGACCACTGCCAGCATGACCCCAAGCATGGCTTGCGAGTTCTGATCTATTTGCATGGGCCAGACGCCAGCTCACGGAATCGGGAAGGCAATCAAAAAGTGACGCGTCCAAAACGAAAATGCGGTTGTCGCACCGTCCCCGGATCACTCGGGGATGCGAATCTCAACCGGATCGCCGGCGCGCAGCTGCAGCATCTGGGCTGCGTCGCCCAGATTTACGGCGATCTCAAAGAGCCCGGCTGAGCCGCGATAGAAAAGCAACTCTCCAGGACGCTGGGAGGAATAGCCAAGCACGCAACCCTGAATCACTGCGCTGCCGGCGCGCAGCAAGAGCGCTGAATCCGCCGCCCTGGGGAATTTTGCTCCAAATTCTTCACAGTCGATGTTAGTAATCAGATTTCCGAAACGGTCGACGTAGATGATTGCTCCATGAGCCCCCTCGCGCCGCCAGGCGACGGCCGGCCAGTCCAGTCGCGCCCAATCATCGAGGCGCGGTCCGCATTCTTTGAGCGGAGCGCCGCCGGCCAGTCGCGCCGCGACCGGAGCAAAGATATCACGGCCATGAAAGGTCGCCGAGGGCTTGCTGGAAAGCCAGTCGGGATTTTCCACGGAGTGCACGTCTGCAGAATCGTTCAGAATGTGCGTCAACAGACCATTGTCCGGCGCCACAAAAAAACGGCCGTTGCAGCGCGCGGCCAGGGCGCGCCGATTGGAACCAACGCCAGGGTCCACGACGCAACAGAATACGGTCCCGGCCGGATAGTACTGCACGCTGGCCCGCAGCATGAAAGCGCCCTCGCGGACGTCGCCGCGACGAACATCGTGGCAAAGGTCCAGCACCGCAGTCTGCGGCGCTCGCTCCGCCAGAACCCCGCGCATTACGCCAACAAACCAGTCGCGCGTAGAAAAATCCGTAAGCAGTACAATGGGTCCCACCAGCACAGCGAGCGGACGCACGCGGGTCAGGTCAAGCCTTCGATTCTGAATCGAAGGCTTCGCCGCGGCGCAGTAAAATATGAAACAGGGCAATTCCCTCTTCGACCGGATCGGAGGCCTTGCGCGCTCGCAGCAGATCATTCATCTCCAGAACAATCAGCCCGTACATCCACGACCACATTGTGCGGGCGATGGCAGGATAGCTGCGCCGCGAAAAGCGAATGGCCCCGCTCTGGATGCCGCGACGAATCGTTTCCAGAAAGACGCGGTAGCTCGTGGGCAGCGCCGGCAGGGCCTGGCGGTAAAGCTTTCCGCCTCCGGAATTAAACATCAATTTGTGCAACTCGCGATTGCGCGATGAGAAACTCCAGTAAGCATGGGCAATGGCGTTGAGCTGCAGATAAACATCGGGCGAACTGACCTGGGCCTGTCGCAATTCAGCGGTCAATTGGCGTTCGCCGGCGGCAATCAGCTCGCGAATGATCTCTTCGCGGCTGGTAAAGTGCGCATAGGGGCTGGCCACGCTGCATTTGAGCCGCTCTGCAATGCGGCGCATGCTCAGCGCCTCGACCTGCTCTTCCATCAGAATGGCCAGCGAGGCTTCCAGAATCTCCTGACGACTGAGCGATCCGCGCGTGCGGCGCGCCGGCCGCTCTGAACGGCGGGCGCGGGCGGCGGGTTTTCGTGCAGGCGCCATCGCGTTCATGGCGCCTGCGGTCCCTGGATCTGTCAACTCGCCGCCGCCAGCGTTTCCTGCTTTGTGAAGCGGATTACGCCAAGGGCGTTCAGCAGACGCGTGATCTGGTAGCCCGGATCGATCTCAAACCAGCGCGCCGCAAAATTGGGCGATGTCGCTCGACCGTGGTGGTTGTTCTGAAAGAGTTCGCCCAGCACCAGAAAGTCCACCGGCAGAGTATTGCGCGATTCATCCTTCGTTTTGGGAAAGTTTACATAGCCATACTTGTGGCCGCCCCAGTTCACAATGGCGCCGTGGATTGGTCCCATCAGCCAGTGCATCGGCAGTAGCAGGTACCAGCCCCATTGACCTTCGGGGACTACAGCGATATAGAAAAGGGCGTAGAGCGCGCCAAAGGCGATGCGAAAGATCCACGATTGCCCGAGGCGCTCAAGCATCGGCCATTGTGGCGCGCCCTGAGCGAATTCGCGCGGCGGCGTGACGCGCCGGTAGCAGTAGTCGTCGTAGCGTTGCTTGGTTTTCCACATCATGTCAAAGAAGTTCGCAGAATGATGCGGACTGTGCGGGTCCTTTTCGGTGTCGCTGTAGGCGTGGTGCATGCGATGCAGAACTGCGTAGCCATAGGGGTTTAGATAGGACGGCCCCTGGGCCAGCAATGTGAAGAGGTGCCAGAATCGCTCCCAGGCCTTGCTCATCGTAAACATCTTATGCGAGGCATAGCGATGCAGAAAGAAGGTCTGGGCAAAGGCCGAAAGGAACCAGTGGGCCGTGAAAAACGCCAGGATAGCGATCATAGGATAAGTCTCCCCGTTCCGACTTGCGCCGGGTCGATTGTCTAACATCGTTAGATATTGGATGCGCCATGGCTAACTTTGTTAGTTATTTCCGCCACTATAATTAACGTCGTTAGTTTTGACAAGCAGTATTCGCTTGAGGGCCCGGGGCCGGGCTGTGGCCCCTGCGGGGCTTCCTTTTGGTTGACGGCGCCAGTCTCGGGCTCGTGCTCAGTCGTCCTATGGAACGCAGCCTGAGCATTGACGGGCTTCGCCTGCAGCTTTTTGAGTACGGCGCCGGCTCGCCCTGCTTGATGTTGCACGGTTATCCGCAAGACCACCGTTGCTGGCGCAAGGTCATACCGTTTCTTGAGGGCAAGCGGCGTATTCTGGCGCCCGACTGGTTTGGCTGGGGGGCCTCTGAGCGCTCGCTCACGGCCAGTTTGCGTTATGAGGACGAGTTTCCACGGGTTGGCAAGTTGCTCGATCTTCTTGGAATTCAACAGGTCGATTTGATTGGCCATGACTATGGCGGCCTGATGGCGCTGGCTTATGCGGCGCAGAATCCGCAGCGCGTACGTACGCTGGCCTTGATCAATACCCGGGCCCACGGGGCGATCGCTTTTGCAACCAGACTGCTGCTTAACGGGATGGTGGCATTGGCGCAAACGCCGGCAACCCGGGTTTTGATTTCGCTCTTACCGCTCAAAATCATTCATCAATCGATGTTTGCTCCATTTGTAGCCAACGGCTGCTTTTCTTCCAGCGAGCTTGATGATTACCTTTCTTTTCTGGATTCGCCGCACGGCCGGAAGTGGTTTGCTCACTTTTATCGCCACTTTCGCACCACGCCGCGCCGCGAACTTGGCGAACGGGCGCGCCGCTTTTCTTTTCCAGTTGCTATCATCTGGGGCGACGAGGACCGCTATTTCCCGTTTGCGATTGGCAAGGACCTTGCCGCTCGATTGCAGCAATGCACGGTGACGCAGCTGCGCGGCGCTGGACATTTTTCGCCAGAGGAAAGGCCGCGCGAAGTAGCCGAGGCGCTCATCGCCTTGCTGGATCTTGCGGATTCTGGCAAATTGCCGCGTAACAAAAGCGATTCGACTTCTTAAAGACGCGTGGAAAGTCATCCCAATCCGGGAGCAATGACTGATGCAAGCGAACGCAGCCAGAGAAGATTCAGCAATCATTGTCGGCGGAGGCATTGGCGGCCTGTGTGCGGCGATTGCACTGCGTGCAGCAGACATAGATACCGTCGTCTATGAACGTGTTGCCAATCCCGGTGATGTGGGCGCTGGCTTGATCGTCGCGGCCAACGCCATGCGCTCGTTGCGTAGACTGAACCTCGCCGATGCAGTGATCCGGCAAGGATCGATTGTGCAACAGATTCAGATTCGCAAAGCGGACGGCAAGCTCCTCTCGTCGACGGATGCGTCGACCTTCAAGGAGCAGTACGGCGAACCAAGCGTCGCGATCCACCGCGCCGCATTGCACAGGATATTGCTTGAAGCATTGCCGCCCTCAAGCGTCAAACTGGGTTGCAGCTGCGCCAGTATCGAACAAAGCGAAGGCGAAGTTGTGGCGCACTTTGTCGGCGGCGAGCAGGCGCGCGCAAAGATGCTGATTGGCGCTGACGGCATACGCTCCATGGTTCGCCAGCATCTTTTTCCGGAGACCAGGCTGCGTTATTCCGGCTACAGCGCGTGGCGCGGCGTGGTCCAGGCGCGCCATGAAACGACAGGCGTCGCTTGCTCCGAGTCCTGGGGAAGAGGTCGTCGTTTCGGAATCATACCGCTCGACAGCAAGCGGATCTACTGGTTTGCCACCGGCAACGCGCCTGCTGGTCGGGAGGATGCCGCTGCGAAGCAGAAGGAAACGCTGCTGCAGATGTTTGGCGACTGGCACAAGCCCATAGCCGAGCTGATTGCAGATACGCCAGCTGAGGCAATTTTGCACAATGATATCTATGACTTTGCGCCAATGAGACGATGGCGTCAGGGTCGCATCACCTTGCTTGGCGATGCAGCGCACGCCACGACGCCCAATCTCGGGCAGGGGGCCTGTATGGCCATTGAATCGGCGGATGCGCTGGCGCAGAGTATTTCTGGCAACGAAGCTCTGAGCCAGTCGTTTGAGAACTACGAAGCGCGACGCAGGCCGCGTACTGCCTTCATTACCAATCAATCCTGGCGTCTGGGTCGCATGGCGCAGATGGAGAATGCAGTGGCCTGTGCCGTCCGCAACCTGATGGTGCGGCTTACGCCAGCGGCGGCCATGCAGCGGCAGCTGGCGAAAGTACTGGGCGACGATAGCTGATTTGCTCCCTCAACTATTCGTGATTTGCTACTGAATAATACAAAAATGGCCCAAGACCGGCGCCGCAGCATAGATACAGGGCCGGCAGCCAGAGAGGAATTCCCAGAAAATCCGCCGGATGATGGCGCAGCAGTCCAAGCTGCACCAGTGCAATTTCCGCCAGCGGACCCAGCAGCGCGCCAATCAAGCCAACAGCGAGGGCCGCGCGCGACCAGCGCGATAGAAACCAGAGCGCGACCCAGGCCAGTAGCAACAGGATGGCCTTGAACCAGGTGGAAAGTGGCGCAAAGCCGGTCATGGCGTAAAGTGCGCCAAAGATGATCAGTGCGCCAAAAATTGCGCCACGCGAAGGCGCTGCTTCGTTTCGGACCAATGCCGCAAATACCATGGCGATCAGGACATAGACCAGGGCAAAGATCAGCGGAGTCCACCAGGCGGCGCGCAGCAACAGGGCGCCGGGATAGCTCGTAACTCCGCCAAAGGTGTGAAAGCCATCCATGAAGCTTCCAAGAAGGGCGCCAGTTACAGCCCAAAAGCCCAGGCGGCGCGAAAGATGAGGGTTGTTGCGTGGCATGCCGTTAGCGGCGGCCTTTGCCCCTTGTCAGTCAAGCAAAGGGCCCTGGCATTTTTAGGGGCTGCCCTCCGAAATGTAATTGATACTGTACCGGCTGGACGGTAAAGTATAAAAGATGATCGGCTGGCTATTTCTGGGTGCAGCGATTCTCAGCGAGATCGGCGGGACTGTACTTCTCAAGCAAAGCGCAGGGATGACGCGCTGGACGGCGGCTGTCGCCGCCCTGGGACTTTACGGCCTTGCCTTTGCGTTTCTGGCGCAGTCGTTGAATCGGCTGCCGCTGGCGATGGCATACGCAATCTGGTCGGGAATTGGAACGGCGGGGGCCAGCGTGGCGGGCGTGCTCCTCTTTAATGAGACTCTGTCGTGGCCGATGCTGGCGGGCATTGCGCTCATCGTTGTCGGCGTCTTGTGGTTGAAGCTGATCTGAGGAGAGTGTATGAGAAGAGCAACATTGAGTTTTCTGGGCCTGACCGCCCTTGGCATCCTTGCATACTGGGGGGCGGTGGCAACTCGCCTGGTAGAGATGCAGGAGCTCGTTCCAGGCTTCTTGCCGTGGTTCTATTCCTTTCCGCTGGCCGACCTGTGGATTGCCGCGGCCAGCATGCTGGCGATTTTCAGTCTGCGTACGAAAAGAGTGCAAAGCATCGTCTGGCTGGCGGCTGCCGGTTCGGGACTGTTGTTTCTTGCGCTAAACGCCTTGCTCTTTGGGCACAATACTGGATTGTTGTATCAACAGAGCGTTGACGAGTACATCGAGATTGCAATCAAAGTGTACTCCATATCTGTGGGCGCATTCTTCTTGTGGCGCGCATTGGTGATCGCTGGTGAGTCCCGCAAACAAGTCGCGACCTAACGCCAGAGCGAAAATTCTGCAGGCCGCTGAGGAGGCGATTCTTCGCTACGGCGGCCTGGGGCTGACCCTGGAACGTACGGCAGAATTGGCTGGCGTGAGCAAGGGCGGCCTGCTCTATCATTTTCCGGACAAGGATTCCTTGATGCTGGCCCTGATCGAAGGGATGATCGATCGATTCGACGGGGTGATCGAGGCGGAGATGAAGAATGGCAAAAGCTTTGTGGAGGCCTACCTTCTGGCTTCCACAAAGGATCGATCGGCAAAGGCCGGGCGAGCCTTGATCGCCGTCGTGGCTCACAACGAGGAGCTGTTGCAACCCTTGCGCAAGCGCTACAGAGTCTGGCAGGAGCGACTGGAAGCGGAGCGCGATCCGACCCTGGCTACATTAATTCGCTACGTGATCGACGGCGCCTGGTTTTCGGCCATTCTGGGGCTGGGCCAACCGGGGCCGCAGGTCACTCGCAAGCTGAACCGGAAATTGCTGGAGCTGGTCAGGGGTAGAGAGCAGTAATTGGTCTAGCGATCATAGCTGAGCGTAAGCTTGACCAGCTCTCCCGCCTTGCGCTTTCCGCGCACCTTTGCCGGAATGGGCAGGAGAATTCTGCCGGAACGCTCCGTCCAGACGCTTGTATCCCATTCCTTTCCGTCCAATCCGGCCCGCGCCGGCGTGCGTCCCCAGGACAGCTTGTAAGGCGGCGCGCATTCCGGGGGTACCGTTGCAAAGGTCCAACCGCCGGCGCCGGGATGCCGAAAGAGTTTGCACTGGAAGGAAAGTTTCTTCATGGCGAAGGAGGTTCAAGTCCGGATTGGCGACAGGAAGCTCAGTCGTCAGGCAGTGCGTTGAATTCGGCGCGGCGCAAAGCCGTCCATTGCTCTATTCCCTGAGCTTGAGCCATTATCGAACGCATCGTCTTCATTGCCAGATATCCTTTCTTTCAAGATTCGTAACGAAACAAATCAAGCCGCGATCGAAGCGCTCGAAAAATCCAGAATGCCAGCAACCGGGCGATGCCGCCAGCAAGAAATCCGGCGGCAGCTCCCGCATCGCCTCCGGTCGCCAGGAGCTAAGCCGCAAATGGCGAAGGCCGGTCGGGGATCCGGCGATTCGTCGGAATTGGATTTCACGGATTCGATCTGGCCTGCGGGCTGAAAAGAAGGTAGAGATTTGCCATGCAATGTGCTTGCCAACTACTGAGAGATCCTTTCGATTTCTGAATACGGGCTAAGTCTATGACAGTTGATTCCAATTCATTGCACGCACAATGCAGCATCTGCAGTCAGCTGGCAGATCGCGAGTATGCCATGCAAAAGTACGGCTGGCCTGATGACGATACGTCCTTGCCCGATGCTGCCGGCAAGCTTGAAACGATTCGCGATCTGGCCCCGGGCGGCAGCCGCAGCAAACTGCTCAAGCGTTGCCCACAGTGTGGAACATGCTACCTCTACCAGACGGACTATGAGTTTCTGGCCGGCGGATCGGAGGATGAGCAGTTCCTGACGCGACTGACGCCGGAGCAGGCCAACGAGCGTCTCGAGCGATAGAGTTAGATCTCTGGCGCCCATTGTGGAATAGCGCCCGCAGCGGTGAGGCGAAGGATGGGCTATGTGGGCTGAGGTTGCGCGTCAGCCGCGGCCATTTTTTGTAAGTTTTCAAGCACTTCCGGGGTGACGTCTTTGCCGCCTGTCAAATTGACAATGAGGCTTCCAATGGTATAGATTGGACCCCAAGGAAATCCCCACCAGCCGAAGAGCAGCGAGATCAGGGTGTAGATCAGACCTGGAACAACGCGGCTTTCGCCGGCCTTTATGAAGTGTAGCTTTGATGGGTTCTTGAAACTCATTACGATTACTGAAATGGCATACTCGTACAGAACGAACTTGGCCCCCTTTTGCAGTTCATAGTGAATTCGCTCGTCACTGAGCCCTTCCAACCCTTTGATGCTCATATACGTTCCATGAAATTTGGTAGAATCAGGCGTATTTCGTTCTGCCTGCGCTGCATTGCAATTGGCTTTTCAAGTCCGAGAGTCGAGGATGTTTCGCATTGGTTCGCTGTCAGCCGCCTCAGGAGACGCGACGAAATGTTCCTATGACTTGCGGGGCGGTAATACCGTTGTGTATTGATTGGCAAATAGGGCCCGCGTTATCCTTCTGCTTCGATGAAGCGGAGCAAATCGGCCAGACTGGCGCCAATGCCATCCGGCGTTGCGCTTAACTCCTCGCTGGGCGCGCCTGCTCGGTTCGTCCAGTAGGTGGGATAGCCAAACCATTTTGCGCCGGCCGCCGTCCAGGAATGAAAGGAACGTCGACTGAGTTGCATTGGCCTGCTTTGCTTATTGGGGAGGCGAAGCTTCATTCAATTACTCCATCTGAGACGCGTCGCTCTGGCCCCTGTTCATGAGGGCTTCCAGTTCCTGAAAGCTCTGAACATAGGCAATGGAGTGCTGCTGGAATCCGGCCAGTTCTCGCGGACCGTGAGCCATTCCAATAAACTGCAGGCCAAAACCAGTGGATGCTACAAAATCATAGCGTGCGTCGCCCACATAAAGTATGTTCTCCGGAAGGATGCCAAGCTGTTTGAAGCGGGCGCAGATCGGTTCAAAGACCAGCGGATCAGGCTTATGGGCGCTGGAATCTTCGGCGGTCTGGATGGCGACAAATTGTTCGAAGCTCAGGCCAAGCGCGGATAGTTCTGGATCGACTCGTTTTCGGCTGGATGAAGTTACAATGCCAAACTTGAATCGTCCGCCGAACTCCCTTAGAAAGTCCTCAGCGCCAGCGTGAAATTGATTGGGGTCCGAGCTGCAATAGTCATTGTAGGTAGTCCACAGGCGCTGCATATCGCCGCCGGCGTACTGTCCAAACAGCTTCAAGAGGAACACGTCGCCTGGCGTTCCCCAAGCGGCGTCTATTTCACTGTCAGATATCGAGAAGCGAAAGGCGTCACGCGCCATCTTCTTGATTGTGCCGTAGCGAATCTCTCGCGTGCGCACCAGAGTGTCGTCATAGTCAAAGAGGATCGCATGGACCGGTTTCATCCACGGACAGGCGACTGCATGGCGACTATTTGTCTATCCCGGATTTCAGAAAATGGGGAAGCGTCAAAGCGGCGCCGACGGCGTACAGGGAAAAGCCAACCATGGCCAGATACCAGAACATAACGCCCGGTCCCTGCGATGTTCCGCCGCCGCGAAGCCCGGCGTTGAGCGCATCGACAAGCAATTGGGCGCCGTGCACACAAACGCCCATGATGACGATCGACCACCAAGCCCACCATTCGCGCCGGCGAAAGGGAATCTCAGTAATCAGAAAAAAGAAAATCGTCAGTCCCAGGTAAAAGCTCAATCCAGTCAAACTGTGGAATTGAGCGTGCGGCGGCCAGGATTCATACATGAAGTGCTTTCGGGTGCCATTGATTTCGGCCAGCGCAAAAGCCAGGGCTACTGTGCGCGGGATCCAGCGACCTATGTTGACGCTCAATTTCACGATTCTCCTCCTGCCAGTTGCGGCGAACGGCCGCCGGACTTGAATCTCGCATGTCAGGGCGCAAATGTCGTCCGGAATCCTGATTTCGGACGTAGATCGCCTGTTGCCGATGCAATTTCCTGCCGGCCGTATTCGCTGACGCGGAGAGCGCCGCGATTTCAAAGCATACCAGTATGGCTCAGCAGCATTGGTAATTCGTAAGATGGATAGCGCAATGCGTTCATGCCTGAAATTGGAAACTGTGCGGTGCGAATTTGCAACGTCTCCCGGTCCGCTCAGTCTTTAAGCCACGCCAGAGCGGCGCTGCGATCGCTGAAAAGGCGGACATTATAGCCGCGATTCATTGCAGCGGTCTCGTAAAATGAGATGTATTGCGCCATAGTTGAGGCCGGATCAAAGACAATCGCCTCTTTCATTTGGTGGCTGATCTTTGCTTCGTCGAGGGAGTGAACGGTGGAAAACAGGTCGGTGACTGAGTGACCGCCCTCCATCAAGCTGCAATCCGCCAGAAATTTTTCCGTGCCGTGTTCCTGGGCCAGAGCCGCAGCCTGGTAAAGTGCGGCCTCCAGATCAGCGGGGCTCACCTCGCCCTCGTAGGCGATCTGGACGACCTGCCATTCGTTCAAGTAGGTTACTGTGTAGGGCATAGTCGGTCTTGAATTGTCCAATGTCGGAAGCGACCGTGACTTTGAAAGTTCCGCCGAGGCAGCGGCCAGTCAGTAATAGGATGTTCGATGCTGGCCAGAAGTCAAGATGATTGCATAGCGAAGGCCCGCAGCAATGCCCCGCTGCACGGTCACAGCTTTGAACGGGCAGCCAAAAAAATAGCTGTATTCATCAATTTGTGACATTTCATGTGGAGCGCATCTCGGCTGGCGAAACAGCTCAGCGGCCTGCTAATCCAGCCGGGCGAGAAAGGCCCCTGGCGCCTGCCGGCAATCTTCCGATCCCTCTACCTCTTCCCAGAGCGTTCTTGAACCATGGAAGCCGCCGGTATAGGGAGTGAATTGGCTTACGTATTTGCGGTCCATGCGTCGAGTGTGATCAATGACAGAGCAACAGAAAGCCTTCGGCTTATGGACAGCGTAGAGGTCAGCCGTTATGGGAAGCTCGTCTCGCGAAGGTAATTCGATTGTTTTGTAGTGCATATTGAATTTAGAAGCCGCATCCTATACTATTGGCCCGTCGCGTTGCTGCGCTCTGGACCAAGCAGGGCTGGCTGTCCAACTGGAGCGGAGGTGCGTGTACGCCAGTCAAAATTTTCAGGATCGATTGCCTCTGTCTGCGGATGGTAGGGGTTGTTGAAAGGCGAAGGTGTATTGGTCCATATAGCAAATTCGAGTTCGCCGGCGATAAATGGCCAGTGAGAGGATGTGCCTGAAACGCCAACTACGGTTCCCGGCCGCACTTCATCGCCGCTTCGTACAAAGATCCTGCTGAGCGGCAGATATCCGCTTACCAGGCCGTCGCCGTGGTGGATCATAACAAAGCCGCCATACGGCCCCCGATTCTGCGCACGGACGACAACGCCTGCCGCCACCGCGCCGACTGGAGAAGCTTCGCTGACTGCCAGTCCAACTGCCAGATGTGATATGCTTCGATGATCTGCTGCGGCGCGAATGTGTACATTGTGCGATAATTGCTCGCGAATCGCCGGCGAGATTTTGCGCAGTCGGATCCCCCGCGGTAGAGCGCTACCGCCGGGCGCAAGTTGATCGCTGATTATAGCGATTGTTTCAGTGTCGACGATGCGCAAGAGAAGACGCTGCGATCCATCCGGTGCGGCGAGCCGGTAGGTTCCCGCGCCGGCCGATTCGAGTCTGAGATTATAGTTCCAAATATCGGCAATAAAAGCGTTCACCCCGACAAGGTAGAAATCTGGTTCGCCAAGAAATCGAAAAACAAATGGCGGCAAATCGTCGCCCAAAAGCGCAGAAAAATCAAAAGCGCCGCTATCAGATAGCGGAACCCAGCCGCCATCGAGCAGGATGCGGACCTGGGCAACGGGAACCTCTGGCGATGGCGGTTGCACGGTGCAACCAAGGCGGAGCACTGTCAGCATCAGTAAAACTGGCAAAGATCGAGCTCTTCTAAGCCAATCGTTCATGTCGTGCCGAAGTTCCCCGTCGATTCCGAACATCAACGCAGACCGCTTGCTGGCAAAGCAAAAGGCGGCCCGCGTGACGATCCGAGCCTAGATCAGGGCGACGAACAAGTGATGGTTGATACTCCTGACGTACAGGTGTAGCTGCCGTTTAAGACAAAGTTGTAGGGGCCGGTAGTGCAGCTGCCGCCGGACGTGTATTGGATAGAAAAGTTGCCGGCAGCTCCAATGCTGCGATATGCCGTGGTGACGCCGTTGGCTACCGGGTTATCAGGAAAAGTAAATACCGTTCCGGCGCAAGGATACGATCGAATTGCGTAACTCTCCGAGCCGCCGGAGTTATTGACAAATCGAACCACCGGCTTTGGCGCCAGAAGTATATATGCAAATAACAGCGTAAGGAAGTTCTCGCTGTCTTGAGCTTCCTGTTCTTCTTGAGAAGGGCCGCAACTGAATATGCTTACGCTGAAGATGGCTATAAGCATAAGAGAAGTGAATTTATTCATGTTTCCACAAGTATAGATACTGGTGGAGATGTCAATACAACTGAGAAACCTAACACGGCCGGCAGAACCAACGCTGCCTGAGGGGACAAAATGAAACGCCCCGCCGCTTACCGGAATTGTTTTCTTGACTTGGATGGCAGGGTCTAACGTGAGCTTTCGCTTGAACTCTGCCTGTCCATGCGCTGAAAGTTTCGGCGGCGCGCGAAGACAGTCTATCGTCCCAAGTGAGACGATTGCGCAATCGGGAAGTTCGCCAAAAATAGAGGGACCGTGTTCGTTTTCCCGATGCGAGCTACGGTATACTACCGGCCGTCGGCCCTCGCCAATGGCGGTCGGAACAACCGGGCATGGCGCGGAAATGCCATGGAAGGCCGCTGTCTCACGGGAGGAGGGAGATTACGATGCGCGCCGCTGACGCCTTGCTCCTCCGCTTAAGCGACGAAAAGGACTGGCCAGTCCCGCCGTCGCCGTTCTTCTTTTCAGGGAATGTCCAACATCGAGCTCTACGAATTTCCGATCTCCGGCAACTGCCACAAGGTCAGGATGCTTCTCTCCTTTCTCAAACTGCAATACCGCAGCCGCATTGTGAACGGGGCTGCCGGCGAGCAGAAGAGCCCGCAATTTCTCGCAATGAATCCCTTTGGCCAGGTTCCGCTTCTAGTTGAGGATGGACTGGCAGTGCGCGATAGTCAGGCAATCCTGGTCTATCTGGCGATGAAGTACAGCCGCGGCGTCTGGCTGGCGGAAGATCCGGCGGGGGTTGCTCAGACGGCAGCCTGGCTCTCAACGGCCGCAAACGAAATCACACGCGGACCGGCGGCGATGCGTGCGCACTACAAGTTCGGCCGGGCGCTGGATCTGGAAGCGGCGGAGAAGATGGCGGCCAGCGTTTGCTCCGTCGTGGATGGACAACTGTCAAAAGCAGAATGGTTGGTCGGCGCTGCGCCTACCATCGCCGACCTTGCCGTGTATCCCTATCTGGCGCTGGCGCACGAGGGAAAATTTGATCTTTCGCCTTACCCGGCAATTCTGGCCTGGATGCGTCGGATTCGGGCCATGCCCGGTTTTGTGAGCATGCCTGGAATTGAGGCCTAGTCGAGCGCGCCTGCCATCAAGCAAGCGAAGCATCTACTGCAAAGAGCGCTGCAAATCATCGACGAATCCGCGCATGGTTGCCTGGTGTCCGATGATCAAACGAGAGATCAGTCGAAAGACCGGATTGTAGACCTCCCCCTCTTCGGTGATCTCAAGTTCAGTTGTACCGCCGCGCTCCTTGAGTTCCATGGTCCAGGCGCCGCCGAAGTTCTTGTTGTCGACGATCCGGCGTCGCATTCGCTGCGGCGGCAGAGACTCCTCGGTCAGATAGTCGACCGCGCCGTGGGCGGAGGTTTCGCGCCACAACGGCAAGCCGTTGCGATCTTCGAGACGTTCTACGCTTTGAATCCCTGTGCGCCAGGCAGGGTATTTTGAAAAATCGCTGAGTCGATCCCAGACCTTGCCAGCCGGCGCCTGAAGCGTAACATGTACTTGCGCCGTGTGCCTTACGGGCAGCAGAGTTCCAGCCAGGTAGATTGCCAGAACCAGCAAGACCAGGATGAGGAGGACAATCAAGACTACCTTCATGCTCAAAAGCTAGTTGATTCCGGCCGCCTTGCAAGGACCTTTCGGCTAACCGAAACGATTATGGATCTGACGGCGCCGGCAGCCGGGAAAGGATCGTGATCTGCCGGGATCGAGGTCTTGATCACGATGGAACGAATCAGCGTACAACTGTCAGCTTCCTGATTGTGGCGGCTGGACATTTGCATGACCACCGCCAGAACCGCAAGCAGCACTCTGCTGATCCAGTGCAATGCCATGGAGTTCAGCCATCGCAAAAAAACGCGAGCGCTACAGAGAATAGTGGCTACCCAGCAGCACCCCCGAAGGCCCAGTGCCAGTGAGTTTCGAGTCAATTTGCGTGAGCGCTCCGCTGCTGCGATTGCGCAAGAATGTGCGCAAGGACATCGTCGTCTGTTCCGCTGAGAAGACGAATTCGCCAGAAGCGGAAATTGCGAGACCGGAGTGCACGCCGGAAGAATAGCTGGCGCCTGTGCCCAGCGCCCCGGTCGCAGGATCGATTGGCATGACCGACAATCCTGCGCCGCCTGCAATCAAGAATAAACTATCGGGCGTGATGGCACAGTAGGAAGGTCCGGCGACCGGCGTCGTAAATACGCCGATGCTGACCAGGGCGCCATTGGACTGGATAGCGTAGGCGGCGATCGTCGTTCCGGCCGGATTGGTGGCATAAAGCCAGCGATCGAGCGGATCAATACAGATATAGCCGGCGCCGGTCGCTGGAACTGCCGGGCCTAGCGGCGCCAGGGCGCCGCTGACGGAATCAATGGCGAACTGCGAGACATTGTTGCTTCCCTGGTTTGCAGTATAGAGATAACGGCCGCGTCGATCTATAAAGCTGCCCTGCGTAGCGGCAGCGCCGGTATTGGTCGCAGTACTGCGCAGCGACACAGCTCCTGTGATCGTATTGTAGGCGTAGACGTTGATCGTGGTAGTCCCGTTGTTTGAGCCATAGGCGAATCTGCCGCCGGGCTCCACTACAAAAGGATTCGCGTTGCCGCCGCTGCTGGTCGTTGCAGTTTGCGTCAGCAGGCCAGAGCTGCGGTCTACGGCGTAGGTGAAAACGCTGGCGCCAAGATCGTCGGCAAAGGCAAAGCGACCGGCGGGATCGAAAGTCATGTAGCTTCCCGAATTACAGCAAGCTATGGACGGCGGATTCAACGGATCGATCGCGCCCGACACTCGATTTACGGAATACATCGATATCGTGCCCGCCGCATTTTGATTCAAAACATATACAAACTTTGGAACAAAGCTACCGGCATAGGACAGAACGGCCAGGAGTCCGCAGTTGGCATCGCCTTCGGCGCAGGCGGCCGTCCCTGCAGAGCAGCGAGTCAGAAGCAGGCCGGCGGCAGCGAGGAATACGGCGCCAGAACTGCGTTTTAGAAGCGCGTTAATGTTCAAAGTTCGCCGCCGGCAAGTCGGCCGAATCTTAGAACGCCCAATTTGCCGTCCAATCAATTTCGGCTCCTCTTTCAAAACTGGTTGGCGGAGCGGCGGCGGTAATCCTTGTCCACAATTGTTTGTTTAGATCGCCTGCCAAACATCAAATTGGGGCATGAACGGAATGTCTGTAGGCCCAATATCCAGACCAAGCTGAGTCAGCAGAGTTGTAATCTGACCTCGATGATGCGTCTGGTGGTTGAACATGTGAACAACCAGAATCCATTTCTGGACAGTTCTGAGTTTTCCGTCTACCTTGCTGCGATAGCTGAGGGTTTCACTGAGCCACTCGTTCGTAAGCGACTTAGCCCAGGCGCGGATCCGCGCATCAAGCCGGCGCCTTGCTTCGGCCAGATCGGAAAAATTGGAAAAGAGTTCTGCGTTGAGATCGGGAACCTCTTGCGGGTCGCCGGTGAAGCGCGACATGAAGGCAAGGTCGCCGTAGACAATATGATTCAGGGTGGAATAGATGGATTTGAAAAAGGCGCCGCGATCCAGACGGAGTTCGGAATCGCTGAGTCCGCCGCACAGATCGTACAGACGCTGGTTCATCCATTGATTGTAGTCCGCCATCAGCAAACAATAATCGAAGTTGATCCTCATTCGACGCAGGGTGAGTTGAGCGACTGCCCCGTCACCAGGATTCTTGGCCCGGCGCCTCTCATCCGGCCCCGCTGCCGGAAGGCCAGGGCAAATCGCCAGTCGCTGCCGAATTTGAATTTCAACAAGAACAAACGGGCTTTACGCTGCGGGCGGCCCCGGTGCGCACTGACTGGTTGAGAAATCTTCGAGGAACCTATGAGTCCATTTCGAGAATACGCGCAGCTATTCACGCTGCCCATCCTGGCCACCGTAGTTTACTTCTTGCTTTACTATAGTTTCATCTTGATTCACTTGAAGGTGAAGCAGGCGGCCAAGCTCAAAGCGCAGCAGAAGATTGTGGAGGGAGCGCCGGCGGAGTTGTATTCGCATGCACGCAACGCGCCTGGCGTCGCGGGCGATCTGAATTTTATTCGAGCTGATCGCACGGTGCTGAATATGCTGGAGCAGATGCCGGCCTTCCTTTGCAGCTTGTGGCTCTTCAGCTTATTTGTAAGTCCGCTGTGGGGCGGCCTTCTGGGCTTTGCCTATATTTTTGGCCGCATCTTCTATTATCCTCTGTACTACCGCGTACGTCTGCTGAGTTTGCTCGTTACCTATCCCAACTACGCCATTGTCTGGGTTTTATTGGGCGGAACAGCGTTGAGCCTGCTGGGCGGCGCAGGATAGCAGGCAGTCAGGAGGGGGGCGGCTTATGAAATTGAACGAGCACCAAACTCTGCAAAGGCTCGCGGACCGGGGCTTTCGCGAAAAGCGCATTGTTTCCGCCCTGAAAAAATGCCGGAAGAAGCTTTCCGCAAAGTCCGCAGCAGACCTGAATCATCTGGCCGACCTGGCTTATGAGCTATTCTTGTGCGGTTACGATCAGGAGGCGCTGGCGGCCACTGGCGTCCTCGACGGCGCAAAATTTGCGGGCGATTTCAATATCTGGACGCCTATCGAAAAGTGTCTGCTGCTGCAGGCCTGGCTCCACGAGCAGTCCGGCAAGCCTGCACTGGCGGCCGCAACAATTCAGAAGATCAGCGAGCCCATGGCACAACATGAAGAGGCCTTGAGCCGCCGCCTTTCCCTTGACTGGCTGCATGAGGCCGATATCCAGCGCTACGAAAGCAAAGGGGACAGCAAGGCCGCCAATGAAACGCGGCGCAGCGATCTGGGCGATTTGCTTTTCATCTGGGCGCTGGGAGAAGGCAGATCCGATCTCAATGGAAATGCGCCGCCGATTGCCATAGCGATTCAACGCTTTGGAGAGTATGTTGCGCTGTTGAAAAATGCCAAATAGTTTGATTCCACTATGGATCCTCGGCGCCCTGCGCGGCAGGTCGAGTACGCTCAGAGAAATCATCGCGCGCGCCGACTATTTGAATCATGCTATCCTGACTTACGAGGAATTCAACAATGCTGCGGATATGCTGCGCAGCCGAGGTCTGGCCAGAAGGAGCGCCATGCGCTTTGAACTTTGCGGCGTAGACGACTCGCTGAGCGACGAGGACCTGCTACGCCAGATTGCAAACACGCCGGCGAGCGACAGCGAAGCGCCGCCTATGTTTTCACGGGCGGAATTTCAAAAAGCGGTGAGCGAGTACCTGGAACGATGAATATCGTTTCCAGGCTTTTATAAAGAAACTGTGCGGAACGCCGGGAATGCCGCGAGGCGCGGTTGGAAATGGCCAGCGGTCGGGCGCTGCACTCAATCCTTGCGGAGAATCATATGCAGCGCGCCTTCGCCCTGCTTTTGCTCCACAATCTTGAAGCCCAGTTCTGGAAGATCAAGATCGACCAGCAAATTCTCTCCGCGACCAAGATAAACTGGCGAATGCGCAAAGTGCATTTCATCGATTAGACCCTTCTGTAAGTACTGTCGAATGGTCTGCACGCCGCCGCCGATGCGCACGTCTTTGCTCTTTGCGGCGGCTTTTGCCCGGTCAAGCGCGGCATCGATGCCCTCCGTAACAAAGTAAAATGTGGTCCCGCCTTCCATCTGCAGCGGATCGCGCGCATGATGGGTGAGCACAAAAACCGGCATGTGGTAAGGCGGATTGTCGCCCCACCAGCCCTTCCAGGACTGGTCGCCCCAGTCGCCGCGAATTGGGCCAAACATGTTGCGTCCCAGAATCCAGGCGCCGACATTTTCGAAGGATCGCAGCGCAAACTCATTGTCAATGCCCGTTGACCCATCGCCGCCGCCATCGCCGTGCATCTGCTGAAAGAAGCGCGTGTGGAAGACCCAATTCATAATCTCCGGACCGCGCTCGCCAAGCGGGTGATCGAGGCTCTGGTTTGGCCCGGCGCCGAAACCGTCGAGGGAAATGCCAAACGCAGCAACGCGCACTTTGCTCATCGTAGCTCCATTTTGGGAAACGGTATCGCTTCGCGCTATTCTGAAAAAACTCAATCGTCCGTGCAAATAGCTGTGCGGTATATTGCGGCATACTACTACGTATCAATTGTTGGCGCGCCGCTCAGACTCAAGACATGTCCTTGACACTGCGAAGCGGCCTGGCTGTTATCAATTACCTATGAAAACAGGCCCCTTCATTGTTGCAGTCGTATTCTGCTGGTTCATGGGGGTCACAGCAATATCGGTCGGCCTGGGCGCAGCCTTTCCGGCAATCAATCAAGTTGCCAGGCCATTCGTTTGCCCCGATGGAACAATGCAGCAGGAATCGCGCGTCTTCCGGCCTTATCCCGGTAAAACGGTGACCAGCCAGACCTGGTATTGCATTGGCGAAGGCGGCCAATCAAAATCGCAGCTCAGTATGTTTCCGATTGCAATAATCTCCGGAAGCATATACGGCGGGATCCTATTCTGTCTGCTGTTCATTCTGAAGTTAAGGCGAAAAAAGATGGCTGGCTAGTCATCGCCTCCCGGATGCGCAGGACCCCGGGAGAAAGTGTGTTGCGGCCGCATGATGGCCGCGCCGCATCGTGCGAACGCGCAGGCGACTTTGCCTGGAATTGATCGGGTCCTCTTTGTGCATCAGGAGCGAAACACCTGGAAGTAGAGAATGGCGAAGATACTCGCCGCCCAGAACAGCGAAAGAAAGACCGTCAACCCAAGAAAGCGAGTCAGATTGTGAACGCGTGCCGAGCGCAACGCAGCTGCGCTCATATTTGGTTCAATCTTGCGAATCACCGATAGCAGCAAGAACAATGCCCCCACGGCCGCCGCGACAAACCAGAGAAACCACGGTTGCAATCCGAAGGAAGCTAGCCAGAGGTTGTCAGGCGGTTGATTTCCGATATAGGAGCGCAGCGATTCTTCGCCAAGCGATCCAAAGAGCCACGCATCAGATTCGTTCAGAACTGGGATCAGGCGATCTGTATGAAGGAAGATATTGTCTTTGACGATGATTCTGGACCCGCCGCCGCTGGCTGTCCACCGCGTAGTCGCGTATTCCGAGCTGACTTCGCGCACCTCGATCCAGCGAAAAGTCTCGGACGTGGACTTGAAGAGAGTTCGTCGATGCAATGAACACTGACCGCTGTTTGGTTCACAGCTCAGGCGCGCGCCCTTGGCGCTGAACGCGAGGATGATCCAGGCGGTCAGTATCAGGCCCAGCGCGACAATGATCTGCTTGCGGCCGCGAGGGTCTTCTTTCAATTCCGACATTATTCAATCATCCAGAGAAATCTTCCGTCCATCGTGTTCCGGAGACCTCGCGGCATTGGCTTGATTGCGCAGCGTCGGAATGCAAGCATTCTTCCAGAAGTTCGCAAATTTGTCGGGATCGCGCGATTGCCTGATTGTGTCAGGAAATGAAACAATACCGGGCGGGCTTCAGGCTGGCGGCCATTGCCTCACATCAACTGTGCCTTCTGCTCCAGGGCCTGTGTCATTTCAATCAGGCTCTTACGGAGGGTCAGTTCTTGCCTGGAAGGGAGACTCATGACTGCAATTGGAGCCCGAACTGCATCCAGTGTGCGCGCCACGAAAAGGAAGTTTTGATCGACCGGCTGGCCTCGATCGATGGCCGCCACGATCCGTTCTGCCGACGATCGGCGCTGAATTAAGTTTATAATCAACTCTATAGTTTATGTAATATTCATGTGCTAAAGATATAAGCGGCGTCGGAAAAGCAATTGGGAACTCGCCGTAGGCTTAGGCAACGTTGGGCGCTGCGCCGCTCGACAGAAGGCGTTCCCTGGAAGCCGAGATGTTATAGATGAGACGTATGTAGTAGAAACCAGATATTGAAAGAAATAGGGCCGAGGCCGCTGTAGATGTCAGTCCGACGAGCCCGATTACGCTCCACGCAAAGAACCGCGGTCGCGCGGAGACCGGGGCGGATTGCCACGTGAGATGATATGGATTTCTTACTTCTGTGTCATTCATAGCTTCCTCAACTTTTCCTGATCGGATTCAATCGCGGCGCAGACATCATTAGGGCATCGCGGTTTGAGCGATGGCCGGCGAAGATGAAAGCGTTCGCGCCCATCTTCCTGAGAATGATCTCTGAGCTAAGCCTCCTTAATAACGAAGTCTAATGTCTTGCGGGCCGAAGCATATTCCCCATTATGCTGCTTCTTCTTTCAGGTGAAAGCATTGAAGTAAGGCTGAGGAAAAGTCGGTTGGAAAAGCCTGGAACGACACAGAGCTTCTTGCCCAGCTTTGCAAGCGAGCAAGATGCAATTGTTTCGGGCGATAAGGCGCCGCGCGCTGCAGGCCGATCTGGCCTCTGGATGCGACCCGGGCAGAGCGATTGCACGGCTATGCCGCGGTCCTTAGATTCGTACCAGAGGCTCTGGGCCAGAATGTCGTTGAAGGCTTTCGAGGCGGCATAGGCGGCCATGAAGGGAACGCCCTGCTTGGCCTGTACGGAACTTACAAAAATAAGTCCGCGAGTTGAACGCGGGACTCCAAGCTCAAGAAACTGGTGCGCCAGTTCCACCGATGACATGCAGTTGAGAGCGACCGTCCGTCTATGGTCCTCAATCTGGATCTGTTCGAAAGAACCGAAGGGAAAAATTCCGGCATTGAGGATAAGCAGTCCAATCTCGCCCGTACTGTTCAAACGGGATAGAAGCTGGGGATGCTTTTCGGCCTCGAGCAAATCGCAGACGGTACTGCTTGTTTGTACTGCAAAGTCCTTCTTGATCTCTGCTTCCAGAACGGCCAGCTTTTGGCTGGAGCGGGCAATCAAATGGAGATTGAATCCCCGTGATGCCAGTTGCATGCAAAAGGCGCGTCCCAGTAATCCAGTCGCACCCGTAATGGCGGCCCAGGGACCGTATAGCCTGTGCACATGATTTTCCATAATCTATCTCTCAATGGAAGTCATTGTCTGCGGCCGTCGTCTCTTGCCGGAGACGCAATGCAATGCGAGCTTCCAGCGCGCCGCCATAGTCTGAGAAGGGGCGATGATTTCCGGTCCGGTCAGGGCTAACCTGGCTGTTTGCAATCGAAGTGGAATGGCCATGCACATCCGGACTATGGCATCGATTCATTTCTGCAATCGTAATGTCAATGCAACGAATGCAGTTTGCAGCGAAGTTAAATCGTCCCGCTCCAGGTCAAAGTACTTCAAGATACAGGATCGATAGACCGGCCAGGCCTCCTTCAGACGTTGCCGTCCCAGCTCGCTAATGACTGCATAGTTGGAGCGGCGATCCTCAGAATCGGTTTCTCGCCGAAGGAGGCGCTCCTTTTGCAGAACATCCAGGGTTCGGGAAATGCCGCTCTTGGTGAGAATGCAGGCTTGCGCCAGGCTATTCTGCTTCAATCGCCCTGCAGGCGCCCTTTCCAGTTCGATCAAAATATCATACCAGGCAAGCGAGATCTGACCGCTTTCACGCAGCTCAGTCTCTATGCGTGCGATGACCGAGGAGTGAAAGGCCAGGAACGCCTTCCAGGCCGGCAGCAACATTTGGATCCGTTTCATTCCCAGAGCCCATCTTTTTTAGTTGACAGGTCAACCAAATTTGACTTCCCTCCCGAAGAGCAGATGGTTGAGTAGTCAACTAACTGGACAGGGGAGGAAAAGTGTGAACGATCTGGCTGTTAGTATTTTAAGGACCGATGCGGGATGGGCTGGGCCGATCCTGCGATTGGCGCTGGGAATCATGTTGCTGCCACACGGCGCTCAGAAGCTGCTGGGCTGGTTTGGCGGGTACGGCTTCTCGGGAACGATGGGCTATTTCACCGCAACGATGCGGATGCCATGGATTCTGGCGCTGATCGTCATTTTGACCGAATTCTTCGGCAGTCTCTTCTTGATCGCCGGCGCGGGCGTGAGATTCTGGAGCCTGTTGATTGCAATCATAATGAGTGCAGCAGCCATTCTGGCGCACCGCCAGCACGGCTTCTTTATGAACTGGTTTGGCAATCAAAGCGGAGAGGGAGTGGAGTTCTTCATTCTGGCTGTAGGTATTGCGCTGACGCTACTTGTCGGAGGCGCCGGCCGCGTTTCGGTCGATGCGCTCTTCGTCCATCGGAATTGAATCGACCCCAAAAGGGTTCAGGCGCGTCAGGGCGCAGCTATGATTGTTCAGGCTGCGCTCCGGCGCGGGTCGCTGTGGCAGCAGGCCACAGCGCAACTTCAATCGGGAGCGCTATCTCAGCAAATCAATAAGCTTTTGGTGATCGACATCTACGGCAAACCAGGACGAGGGATGCGTGCGTTCCGGTTTTGGATTCCAGGCTACTACAAAATGTAGTGAAAGCTCCACATGTTTCGGGACAAATGCAATGCCTACCGTCAATGCGTCGCACTGGTATTGAATCGCATTGGCTTCAATGCCGATGTCTCGATGCATAAGCGCCAAGCCGGAGCGAACAACTCCCGCTCGCAGGATCAAAGCGATGACCGTCGAGTGAGGTGAAAAATTGGACCGGACCGAGGGGCGTCGCGATGCTATGTTCAGTTCGAGAGTCCAATTTCTTCAAAATGCTCTACGATCGGAAAAGGATCGTAGAAGTGATGCAACAGGGCTTTCCATTCAAGATAAGCGGCGGAGCCCCGGAAGCCCACCGTGTGCGCTTCCAGCGTTTCCCAGTTGACCAGGAGAATGTATTTGTTTGGGTCCTCGATGCATCGGCGGAGAGAGTGATTGAGGTAACCTGCAGCTGATGAAATGATCCTTGAGGCTGCCGCAAAGTTCGCCTCGAACTCTTCGGACCTGCCCGGTATGACATTCAGCATCGCTACTTCCAGGATCATGCTGCAGCAGATGTAAGAGTTCCCCAATGTGAATAGCGCTTTTGACCTGTCCTGTTGGAAGATTCTAGGCGAAATGGTCGTCCGAACAGCGGCAATCAGCACGCTCTCTATCAAATACAGGTGCGGGCGTCTGCGAAAACCGGGAACGTGCAGGGCGGCGAAGCGGCCTCTTTCTGTCTGACGCTATTCGGGAGGCTGCTCCTCAAAGAGTTCTGAAAGAAAGCGCTGAAAATCGATCCGCTCGGCCGCCGAACGGAGTATTCCCAGTCCCGTCACGCCTGAGTTTGCCGCGGGGTCGCCAACGAAGATTGCAAAGAATAGAAGAGCCGATGCAAGGCGGTACTTGACTCGCTGCCAGGCGTTGTCAGGGAGAGGAAAGACCGCCGGCGGCGCATAAGGGTTCGGTTCGATCATGCACCTTCCCCGTTTTCATAGACACCCCAATTTGGATCAGTCAGAGGGTAAACCATGGCAGAGAAACAAGAAAAGAGGTATGTCGAGCAGTTCCAGCGGGACGCCGTTACTCACTGGATCAAGAGCGGCAAGTCGGCCGCCCAGGTGGCGAGCGATCTGGGCATTTCCGGCTACAGCCTGGCGCGCTGGCGCGAGAAGTACGTAGCCGAAGAAGGCGGGCCGCAACCGGAAGCTTTGAAGAACTAGGTAGATCGGCTGCGCCGGGAGAATCTGTATCTTTGCCAGGAGCGTGATATCTTAAAAAAGTCCGTGGCCATCTTCTTGAAACCGCAGAAGTGAAGTTTTTCTGGATCGAGGAGAACAGTTCTGTATATCCAGCGAAGAAGATGTGTCAGGTTCTGAATGTGTCACGGAGCGATTACTATCACTGGCTGTAGCGGCCGCCGTCGGCCCGCTCACAGGAAGACGCGGAGTTGCTTACGTCGATTCGGCAGATTCACCAGGAGTCGCACGGCGCCTGTGGTACGCCGCGCATTCTGGAAGTTCTGCGAAAAAAGCGGCGACGGGCGGGGAAAAATCGCATCGATCGGTTGAAGCGTCATGCCGCTATATTTGCCTGGAAATTCCGGCGTTATCGCGTAGCGACGACCGACTCGAAGCACGATCAACGGATCTCGCCGAACCTGCTGAACCAGGATTTTGAGGCGTTGCGGCCCAACCAGGTGTGGCTCTCCGACATTACTTATATTCGTCTGGCGACCGGCGCCTCTGTATATCCCTGTGTGACGCTCGATCTAATCAGTCGCCAGATCGCAGGCGGGAATCTGGCCAGCCATATGCGAACGGAGCTCGTCCTCGGCGCGCTGAATCAGGCGGTCTGTCGCCGCCGCCCGTCTTCCGGGCTGATCTTTCACTCCGATCGCGGCGTACAGTATGCAAGTAAGGACTTCCGAAAAGAACTCAAGCGCGGCAGATTTCGACAGAGCATGAGCCGAAAGGGCAATTGCTACAACAACGCGCCGATGGAGTCATTCTTCGCAATGCTCAAGATTGAGGAGATCTACCGGACTTCGTATGAGTCGCTCGCCGCGGCAAAAAGAAAATTGTTTGACTATATTAAAGTATTCTACAATTGACAGAGAAGACATTCAGCGCTGGGCTGCCTGGCGCCGAAGAAGTTCAGCCGCAAACAGGAGGCGGCATGAGCGTGTCCACGAAAGCGGAGGAAGTCCAACTACGGAAGACTTGGATTTTGAGCGCGAAAAGTCCGCATATCGACGATGATGGTCTGCCCAAATTTCTCCAGAACAAGAAGGTCCTTGTCCCCCGTAATGATAAAGTCCGCACTCACGAAGTCTGCCAATTGGAGTATGAGATTATCTTTGGGATCTCGGCAGATTTCTGGCGGACTGTTGTCGGAGGAGACGACAAAGAATCCTGATCGAAGATGCTTCGCATATTGAGTCGTTGCTGCTTTCGGGACTTTGAGCTTCTTCTGGACAATCCGGGTGAACTCCTTAAGGATTTCTTCCGTGAGGTACACTTCGTGCTTACGAACAGCTTCTTCGAAAATATCAGCGGCGACACCCGAAAAAACGAGGGCAGATACGAGAATATTCGTGTCCAGGACGAGCTTCAACTGAGTTTAGAAAGAAGCTCTTCCTCGGAAAATATGCCGGCCTTCTCTGCATAAGGGCGTAGTTGCCCTCGAATGCGTGCAGTTTCTTGGAGGAAGACGTACTGACGAACCGCCTCTTGAACGATGTCGCTCCTCGTGGCGTGCTTTTGCTTTGCAAGCCGGTTGAGCTTGCGGACGAGGTCATCGCCCATGCTGATTGAAACCACCTGCCTCATTGTATTACAATGTAATAAATCATCCACTTGACGTCAAGCTTCGATTTTCAAAGAGTCTACCCCCTGCGCGGGGGCACGTCAAGGGTAACCGACGTTGGCGCGGAGCGCCAATGTGGTTGAGTGCGGTCCGGTGCGCGCCATATTTTCAGCCCAAAGGGCGGCGCGCATTCGGACGGAGCAGAAAAGGCGAACATGTGAGCCGTTCTGCGGAGAGGGGCGAAACCCGAGCACCGCAGGGCTATGCCCGAGGAGCGGAGCGTTTACCCGAAGTTATGCGAGCGTTTGCGCGCGCTGGACCGGGTTGAGTTGTTTCAACGGCTGTCCGGAATACCTTGATGAGCTTGAAAACGTTGCTGCGCAAAAGCGTGTAGTGGGCGGTCAGAGCCAAGGCGATGGGGATGGCCTCAAGGAGAGCGGGCAGAGTTTGCGTGAGGGCGGCGCCCAAGCCTGTCAAGGCAAGCAAAACCACGCCTGCCCCGCAAATGACTTTTTCAAAGGTGCGTAGGGAGTAGTGAATCACCAACGGACTTCCCGTGCCGGTCATTTTGCCGGAACCGACGATAGTTACGTACGGCAGGATCGAGAAGTAGGAGAAATACCGGAACGTAAAGGTGTCGTTCGTGGCTAGGCCCGTTGAGCTCGCCCAATTGCGCATAACGTATGAAGCTAACAGAAGTTGCGAGCGAAGCGAGCAAATTGTCCGCAGCACGGCGCGGCGCCTGCGCTTTTTGATATTCCTGAATCCGCACGCGCCCGCGCGAGCAAAAAAAAGGAACTTGTGAGCCGTTTGCTGAGAGTGCCAGGACCGAGTACCGTAGCGGAACGTAGTGTAGCGGAGGCGCGGAGCTGTTTGCGAGAGTAATGCGCAGTACCCTGCGGGGGGGTTACCAAAAAATGCGAACGATGCAATCATCTCCGATCGGAGCGTGAGCGATCTCCACAACCGATGCGATTAGCCTAGCCTTTTCGTAGCGGATTCCCTTTGCGGAGATACTTTTAGAATCCAGCTGACGCACCGGATCTGGAACAGTAGAAAAAGTTCCGACAAATTGAGGGAACAATGACGTGATTTGCTTCAGTAGAATTGGAACGGAGAACAGCAAATACTCTCCGCGTTTTTGTCCGGGATTAACCAGGAAAGCTTCAAAATTTGCATAGAGACCAATAGGCGAGTTGTGCTTAGCTGCCGCGCCTAGAATTTCTTGTATGTCTTTGTCGGGTAGGGGATCATAATCATGTTGAAATGAATAGGATTCTTTTCGAACGGCAGCAGGTTGATGCTCAGAGTAGATTTTCTGAATGGCGTCACGAACGGTCTGTGGCTCGTGCTCTAGTTCATAAACCCCGATTTTCCAAGACATGGTTTCCTCCCGACAGGGTATTTCGCCTAACGTATCAAGCTAGCCGACGTGCGGTCGCAGCGAGCATGTGCCCGAGTTCCGGTGCGGAACGCGCCTTCTTTTCTCCTCCCCGGCGCGTTTCCGCACGAGGGAAAAAAATGAGGGCAAAGCCCGAATGTTTCCCGAGAGGAACGAGCGGCCGAGCACCGGAGCGTAGCGGAGGCGCGCAGCGGCCAGCGGGAGTTATGCGACGTTCCCGCCCGTCAATACCGTAGCAGGACCGAGGGACCCGATTTGATCAGAAACAAGGACAGCTTCTCAACGAACGACCGGGTATCGCTTCGGCCGGGAAAAGTTGCGAGGATCCGGAGCAGCAACCCCCGGGCCAGGGACAACGAGTCGCGTAGCGCGGCTCTTTCGTCAAGATCAGCCTGTTTGTAGACTGGCAGTAGAACACGAACGCTAATCAGGGCGAGGAACTCCTTGCGCCATTCTGGCCGAAGATCAAGAACGTGATGCGGGTGCGTAAGGCGACACTTAAGTGAGAGGGCCTTCTCTGGATGGAGACCAAAGAGTGCTGAGAGCCACCTACACTCCGACTCAACATCCACTGCCGAGAGCACGGCTACGGCAAGATCAGGTTGCAACTTGGACAGACGCGTGGCAGAGTCAATATCAGACAACCGATGGAGTGACTCTGCAGCCTTTGCAACGTCCGAGTTACCGAAATCCGAATAGCCTTTCATCGGTTCCACGGGCGGGAAAGTTCAGCGAGACTACCCGCGTACACGTTCAGGTCCACAAAGCCGGGTACTCCACTGATTGAGCCCCGGTTGGAGTACTGCCAAAAGGCCCAGCGGAGCCCCGCGCGCGGCCGGGTAAAGATGTCGCGAATCCACAGGCGCTTCAAGTATTTGGAGATCGGGTACTGGTCCAGAAACTCGTAGGTCGTGTAGACCACGGGCTCTTGACCGTAGTGGTCTTTTACCATAGTATAGAAGACTTCAATGTCACGTCGAAAGTCAAGGCTGGCAGGGCGGAGCCGAAAGTTTCCCGTGAATTCAAGGTCAATGGCGGGAGGCAGGGAATCAGGAACTCTTGGAACCGTTGCGATAAAGTTGCGGGCTTGGTCAGCACCAGAGCGGCATAGGGTATAAAAAAGGTATGCTCCGGTAAGAATGCCATGCTGTCTGGACGAGCTCCAGTTCTTCCGGAAGCGCTTGTCAACGAAGTCTGCACCTTCGGTTGCTTTGATAAAGGCGAAGGAAATTCCGGCTCCGCGCACCTCCCTCCAGTCAATCGCTCCCTGGTGATTGGATACGTCGATACCTCGGGCGGGGAATTCATTGATTGAAGGGTCGTTGAACCATATGATGCCGAAGAAGAACAGACCCAAGATAGCTAGCGTTGCTCCAAGAATGACGGCAACAATGAAGTAGAGATTGCGGCGAGTCACTGTCATCCCCTCTGCGCCATTTCAGATAACGTTGAAGCTAGCCGACGTTGGCGCGCCCGCGCCAATGTGGTTGAAGCGCGGTCCGGCACGCGCCGTTTGTTCCGCCCAAAGGGCGGCGCGTGTCCGGACGGAGCGGAACGAGGCGAACTGGTGAGCCGGTTCCGCGTAGAGCGCGAAATCCGAGGACCGCAGGCCCTTGGCCGAGGACCGGAGCGGCCAGCCGTAAGTTATGCGCCGTTCCGCATGTGACTACTTGGAATGGAGATCCAATGATTTAGGTTTGAGGAGCGCCTTGAGTGCCATGACATGACAAACGAGCATAAGCGGAACGCAGACGGCCGGGACAAACCATTGTCCATGGAGGTAGCGGGCTGCATGAATGCTAGCCGCATGCGGAAGGGCGATGAGCAGATCGAGCAAACCGAACAAGGTGCATGCCCAAGCAAAACCGATTGAGAAGCGGATCCGGTGATGCAAAAGCAGGATCGCCACGAGGGAGAGCAATGCTGTTAATGAATCTCCGATTGCCGTTGGAAGTGCGAAGGATTGTGGTAGTGCTGGAGCGAGATTTTCCACGGTCAACCCGAGTCCTAACACGCGGAAGAGCTGGGGAGTCAGCCAGACTTTGAGCTGGGTTGTACGCTCAGAATCGCGGATTGCCGGGGCAAGCCAAACAAGAACGACAACCGTCCAAACGATCGAAAACCAAAAGAATTGACTCACAAAAGCAATAATCGGATTCATCGATACACTCTCCGGGTACTAGGATATTGACTAAAAAAAGAAAATTTCGCTGTGACGAACATGTTGGCTCGATCGACCCCATGCGGAATGGCGCATAACGTACCGCCAGTATTCGACGGTTTCGTGCGCCGTTATTTCGGAGAAAGCCGAAGGCTTTCGACCTTACGGCGCGCGAAACTGTGGGCGAGCGGCGGTGCGACGCGCGCATTCATTCTTCACCTATGCGCGCGTCCGCACGAGCCGGAAGGAGCGGCGCATATTTTGCGGAATCACGAAGTGATTTCCGCTTTCTTCGTGCCGCGACTCCGGCGAGAGCGCGAGGTCCGAGCACCGGAGGCAAAGCCGAGGAGCGGAGCGGTTACGCGAAGTTATATGCCGTTCCGCGAAAGGGTCAGGAGGGCGCCGCGGGCCACGCGATTTTCCCGGGGATCCACTGATAGAAGTCCCATTGAACTCCAAAAGGGTGTTCGATAGGATCGTTGAAGTCCGCGTAGTTTTCGCGAATCCAGAGTTCCAAGTATTTCTCACCGAGCAAACGTCCGAGATTGGCGGCGGCTCTTCCGGGATGGGCACCGGGTACAATGGCGGAGGCGTTCCGGCTCTTTTCGTCACGGAGACGCTGGATGTGCTCGGCGTAGACATGAGGATATGCGGCCTCAAGGGACAATAGGCGAACTGTCGTTTGTTCGGGGTCATACTTTGAAGCGAGATTGGAAATCAAAGCCCTGCGAATGTCCTCGGCAATGACGAACAGATACCCGTGAGCATCGTGGGAGTGGAAGTGTGGGATCAACGCTTGATACTCTGGTATCTTTGGGCAGTGGCGGATCGCAATGACGGTGTGCAGAAGGCGTAGGTAATCAAGTTCGACCGAACGTGATTTTGCGCCTTTCAGATTCAGCGGGGACTTTGCCATCCCCAGTATGTGAGTTTTTGGATGCATATGAGCGTGCCAGCCGTCTGCGTGATCGTCCAAGAATATCAACGGTGTTCTCCTTTCGCGCAATTGCGCATAACGTGGTGAGTTACCAGAAGTGCGCGAAGCGCATTTGTCCGCAGCACGGCGCAGTGCGCGCGCTTCTAATATTACGAAATTCGCGCGCAACCGCGCGAGACAAAAAGGCGAACCAGTGAGCCGTTTGTCGAGAGTGCAAGGACCGAGCACCGCAGGCGGCCTGACCGCCGAGGAGCGGAGCGGCTACATGGAGTTATGCGAAGTTTTTCCGCGTGCCGCTTCGCGGGTGTTCCCTTGAGGATGAGCGTTTGGTTTCCGTCTCCACCCGTTCGGCGAGGAACAGCTTAATCAGAGACTGATACGGGACGTCTCTTTTGTTGGCCAGGGCTCGAAGCCGGTCCATGAGCGGGACAGGTAAACGTATTGAAATACTGCGCGTGGTTGGACGCAGCTCCGCGAAGGATACCTTCTCGGAAGTCTCAAAGTTTACATAGTCTGCGGCATCGTGCGAGGCCCAGAACTCGCGCTCAGCGTCTTCGGACTTAAAGTGGGGAATCTTTTTTAAGTTTTTCATATATGCGATCTTCGTTCTGATTCATGTCTCGGGCTGAAATCACGCGGATCAGATTTTTTCGGACAGTGAAGACAACGAATAGATGCCTTACCACGTTGGTTTGTCCGAGGACATAGTACCGACCCTCCGCTTTGGAGGAATGTGGGCCATCCGACCGAACCAGGATAGGCTCATTGAAGAACACTTCTTCTGATTCACCGTTGGTCACCTGGTGCAGCGTCCAATTCTTCTCGGAATTACCCGAATCCCATTGAAAACCAGTCAGAGACGAGAGATCAATCACTGTATATACAGGATATATACGGGCGACCGGGAGGCAAGCAGAAAAAGCCGCTTTTGGTGGACATTTTCCCACGCGGAAAAATTTCGCATAACGTTCTAGGGTTTGCGAAGTTGGCCCGAAGGGCCAATTTGGTTGAGCGCGTTCCGGCGGGCGCGCATCTTATCTTCCAAATATCGCGCCCGTCCGGATGGAGCGCAGCAAGGCGAACCGGTGAGCCGGCTGCGCGGAGAGCGCGAAACCCGAGGAGCGAGCGAAGCGAGTGACGCAGCGCAAAGCCGAAGTTGAGTTTGTCGAAAAAGCCCGCTTTTGGAAAAGAAGCGCCAAAAATTGACGCAACTTGCCGTCATGCCTCTGAAGTTTCGGAAGGAGAGCGCAGATGGCCCGCTACAAACGCCATGATCGCACACAATGCCGCATGATCGTCGTTGATTTCGATAGACATTATTGATCGGCGTTTTCGCTTTAGCAGTCTGGATACGCGCTGCAGGAACGACGAAACCGGCGCTCCAGCATTCGACCCGCGTACTTTGCTTAAGATCATTCTGTATGCCTATTCGCGCGGCCTGTATTCCTCGCGGGCGATTGAGGAGGCGTGCCCCACAAATGTAACCTTCATGGCGCTCTCCGGCTGCGCGATGCCGGACTGTACAACGATTGCAGCCTTTGTCGCCTCCCTTGGTGACGAGGTTGCCGACCTCTTCGCCGACGCGCTTGCGGTGTGTCTGCGGCTGGGTCTGGTGGGCGGACGAATACTGGCGATCGACGGTTGTAAACTGGCCTCGAATGCCAGCCGCGAATGGAGCGGAACATTCAGCGATCTACGAAAGAAACGCGACAAGCTCAAAGCTCAAGTACAGCTCGTAATGCGCAGCCACAGGCAGAACGACCGTAAAGCCAGCCGGGTTGCGAAGCTTCGCCATCAAAGCGCATCGAGAAATTTTTGCGCGAGAATGAGCCGCGTCGCGGTCAGCGGAACAATGAAATCCAGAGCAACGTTACGGACAACGAAAGCGCGAAGATCAAGTCCTCACGCGGCATGATTCAGGGCTACAACGGAATCGCGCTGGTGGATGCCAGACATCAGATTGTGCTCTCGGCTGGCGCGCACGGCCGCGGCCCGGAACACGAACTGTTGCGACCGACACTGGAAAATCTGGACATAAATCTTAAGCGCCGTCATCGTCATGGATTTGATATCCGGCGCACGATCTTGCTGGGAGACACAGGCTACTTCTCGGAAGATAATCTGGCCTATCTTGCAAGGCGACAGATTGAGGCAGTGATTCCAGACCAGGGCTACCGCCGGCGCGATGATCGATTTGTAACCGCTCGCCGGTACAAAGATCGCATCCAGGGGCGACAGCGACGCAAGCCGACGACGCCGAAGTTCACTGTCGACGATTTCCGATTCAACAAACAGAGCAACACCTACTCCTGCCCGGCGAGCAAGACGCTGCGTCAGACAACGGCTTCGATGTGGATTCATGATACGAATTTTCGCCGCTATGCGGCCAGGGCTTCGGACTGCTCAGCGTGCCAGCTGCGAAAGCGCTGTCTCGGAACAGACACAGCCAGGCGGCGAAATTTACACATCATCAACAATCGCGGCGAAGCGACGCACGCCACCCGCATGAAGGCAAAGATCGACACCCTTCGAGGTCGCCGGCTCTATTCAAAACGCATGGGCATCGTGGAGCCCGTGTTTGCGAACATTACCTTCCAGAAAGGGCTCAATCGTTTCACGCTGCGTGGTCAACAAAAAGTAAACGCCCAATGGCTGCTCTATTGCATGGTCCACAACATCGAAAAGATCGCCAACGCTGCTGATCTCCGGCGTTTGTGATCGCGCAATCCGTGCGCCCGGGCCGCCATTCGCGCACCGCCCTGCGAAAAACGTCGAATCGGCTGGCTCCGATCCAAAAAGTTCGCCTCGATCTGTCCGAAGGGGCAGGCGAGGACAGGCAGCTTCAAATTCTGTACTTATTCGTCAGTCTGGTTAGGCGAGGGAGGCCGGGCCTATCTAGAGGCACTTCAGGCAGAATTCGATGGATTTTCTTTCGCGGAGCCCAGGGTTAGATTCGGCCGCGAACTCCATGACGGCCTTCTTGATCTCGGTCTTTGCAACCTGAGTGAAACTAAACTTCAACGGATGCCGCTGGATGAACTCGCGTACTGCTGGGACAAGTCCGAGTTTTTCCGGGCGCTGTCCACGACTCATTAGGTATTCAATGGTCTCCAGAGCCACGAAGGAATAGGGGCGACCTTTTTTCAAAAGGGAACGAAGTTCAGAAGGCGTTGGATGACTATATGCCAAAGCGAGAACCCAGTCACCGGGTCGTACTGGGTCCGAGATTAGCAATTCAATTGATTCAGACAGGGAAGTAGCGCCGGATAGCGCCAGAGCCTGTGAAGAGGTGCCTGGCTTTTTGCACGATGGGTGCTTGAGAAAGTCCAGAGCGAGCGCGGCCGTCTTGTCGGCCGAGTTTGATTCTCTTGTCGCAGACACGAGATGGACGAAAGTATCCGCATTGAATATATCTTCATAACGCGTCCACAGACGCAGGACTGGGTGTGATCCGGCGACAGAAGGAGCCTCCTTTGATGGCCAGCTTACACGATTCGGGGATTCATGATATTGCTTTGAGACGGTCTCATATGCGTAATCAACAGTTCCCAGAAACTCTGAGAGTCCGGCGTCGAGCACTGCAAATACGTATATCGGCGGGCTTTCGTCAGAAAGTGCACGGTCTGTGACATCAATCTTTTCTCCCCGTAGGGCAAAAAGGTAGTCTTCGCTTTCCCCTCGGAATTCAGTTATTGCTCCCTTTGAGAATATCGCAAAGGCAGATCCGATGTCATCATCGAACCAGCAGAGGCATGTTTCCGTAACCTTTGAACAGACAGCAGCAAGGAAGAGGTCAAGGCATATTTGTCCGTCCAGTTGCGATGGGCAAGGGACCGATTGTGGCTTTGGAATACGGCCGCGCGACGAAATACGGAAAACGCCGAATTCTTTTACCTTACCGGACAGGTTGGCACCCGAGAGACTGAATTCAACATTCGGAAAAGTTTCTGTGAGTGCGCGATACAGTGCCTCGAGTTCAAGCTTTGACTTTTGAATGAATAGATGTTCCATAGTAGTCTAGTTTTGTAGCCCGGCCTCTTTCGCATAACGTATTAGTTGCCCGAAGTTGACCGGCCGAGCGAAGCGCAGAGCCGGGCAGCGAGCTGAATTCAGAGAAAGCCCGCCTTAACTTTTGCTTCTTCTATCTAAAGGCATTTCGAGCGGAGCGAGGTATTCCTAAAATCCCGTATCAACATATAAATGTTGTACTACGCATGACTTGCGAGACTGTCCGGCGTGCCGGTCAATTTGTCCGCAGCACGACGCGGTGCGCGCACTTCTAATATTCCTAAACCTGCGCGCATCCGCGCGAGCGGAACAAATGAAATGGTTCCGCGAGAGTGCCAGGACCGAGCACCGGAGCGAAACGAAGTGCGGCGTAGGGCGGAGCGGGCAACGGAAGTTATGCGAAGTTGTGCGCGATTTTAATGCTGGCATTTCAGTTCCGATTCAAGCGGGAATAATGCAGCGACAGATTTGCGAGTCTCTACCGGGAACTGACAGACGTAACGACCGAACACATCTGTCCGGCTGTAGGAATATTGGCGAGCCATCGCCACAACGACGGTGTCGTTCAGGAACACTGCAAAATTGGCGGGTGCGTTCTGGCACTTCCAGTGTGACCAGAGAATGAAACGGTTGAATTGCGTCGGTGAGCCGCGGACATAGATGGTGACAGGTCGGAAGAATGAAAGGGCGTATTGAGGTTTGCACTTGGTTTCCCATTCAAGCATTGTCTGCTTGGAGGGCACAGGAGGCATATTCTCTGCATCCTCTTTGGGGGCAAGTGACTCATAAGGGACCCCTTGCGGCAGACAGGAACCGTACTTAGTGGACGGGGACAGTATATCCTCCCGGGCAAAAAAAGGGCCACGCTGAACAATGAGAGAAGCGTGGGATTGACGCACGGTGAGCTCAGTTTCTCTCCAAGTCTGGACAGCCCATTCGTGAATAAGGAATACGGAAGGCACGGCAAGGAGGAAAGCCCAAGGTAAGATCCAAAGGATTCGCCATCCGACAATCAGTTTGCGTCTTGCGAACAAGATAACTCCAGATGCAAAGCCAGTGAATGAATATCCGTACAGGAAAAGAAGGATCGTGTACCCTTCATCATTCCTGCAAAACGATGCTTCGTGAGAATGGATCGCCAAGAGCGCCCAAACACAGCCGAGCGGTATTATTATTAAGAGTGGTTTCAAAGTTGGTAGAGCGCACAATTTCGCATAACGGACAGGACAACCGAAGGACGAGCGGAGCGAGTCTTTGGTCAAGCCTGATCCGGCACGCGCCATTTATTCAGCCCAACGGGCGGCGCGTGACCGGACGGAGCGCAACAAGGCGAACGTGTGAGCCGGTTGCGCGGAGAAGGCGCAGACCCAAGGAGCCCCGACAGGGGCGACGCCGCGGTTGTCCGGAAGTTAGGCGAAGTCAGCGGGCCGTTTTTCGGAATTGACACACAGTACAATGTGTGCCATGTTGTGTAAATGGCCACAAACCTGTCAATAAATGAACGCCTGCTGACGGAGGCAAAGAAACTGGGGCATTTCAAGACCAAGCGGGAGACCGTGAATTCTGCGTTGGAAGAGTTCATTCAAAGGCGCCGGCAGGTTGAGATCAAGAAGCTTTTCAACAGCATAGAGTATGATCCGGGCTATGATTACAAGAAGACGCGCATGAAACGGCAACCGCGATGACGAGGGTGCTTATAGATACGAGCGTTTGGTCGGAAGTCCTGCGGCGCAAACCCGAGCATTCTCCCGGAGTCCGGGAAACGCTGATAGAGCTCGTGGATGCGCACCGTGCTGTTTTGATGGGCTTGGTGCGACAGGAGCTGTTGTCCGGGATAAGGAAAGAAGAGGATTTCAAAGAATTGCGGGCCAAGTTACGGGCCTTTCCCGATGAAGAGATCCGGACCGAGGATTACGAAACGGCTGCAGAGTATTTCAACAGGTGCCGAGCCAAAGGAGTGCAGGGATCGTTTACGGACTTTCTGATCTGTGCGGTAGCGGTGAACCATGAGTTGGCAATCTTCACGATGGACAAGGACTTTGTTCAATATAGCAAGATCCTACCGATAGACTTGCATTCCCCGGCCCGCTGATTTCGCCTAACGAAAGAGGGTAACCGAAGTCGTGAGCGAAGCGAACGATTTGCCCGAAGGCCCGCTCCGGCACGCGCCATTTATTCTGCCGTAAGGCGGCGCGTGTCCGGACGTAGCCCAAAGAGGCGGAGCCGTTTGGGCGGAGAGGGCCGAGCGGCCGAGCCCGAGCCTGTCGAGGGCGCAGCGGTTACCCGGAAGTTAGCCGATCGTCCGCAAGGGGTCGGGAGCCCACGGATGGGCGACTCGGGGAAACACTTGAATGGCCCACTGCTGGGTGAAGACCCATTGATCAAGCGTCCAAGTCCCATGAGTCGCGAATTCGATGATGCCGTTTCAATTCACGAACGAGAATCTGCTTAATGTACGGGTGCTCGACAATCCATCCCTCTTTCATCCCGTCGGGCAGGTTGCGACCGATCGTGTACTTGTCCGCATCAGGGTATTCGCGGTCAAGAGCGTCGTCTGAACTGTATAGAGGGGACAATGTCAGCTGGTTTTCATAGAAGCCCGGGCGAGCCATGATCTTCTCGGCCTCAGATTGAAGATCCGTTTTCGAGTAAACGGGGGGTGGCAAAAGGCCGTTTTCACGCATGCGCATCTGCTGATCGGCGAGCGCTTCCTCGCGACGGCGACGGAAAATGCGGCGCAATGGCGCGAACAAAAGAATTCCGACGAGACTGACAATGATAAGAAAGATGATGAGGCTGACGTACTCTGATCCTGTCATACACTGTTTTCCCAGCGAACCGCTGGTTTTGACGATGACAAAATTGCCGGCCAGGACGGCCGGCTTAAGCTTTTGCGGATGTCGGCTAACGTTCTAGCTACGCGACGTTGCCGCGAAGCGGCAATGTGCCAGAAGGCCGTCGCGGTAGGCGCCCTGCCATATTCCAGAATAGCGCCTGTCCGCGCGAGCGCAGCGAGAGGCCGAGGGCCGAGCACCGCAGGCGAAGCCGAGGAGCGCAGCGCGTAGCGGGAGTTAAACGATTGGCCCTCGCTC